>JAHEIK010000547.1:458-2921 GCA_024639415.1 Planctomycetota bacterium | reverse complement strand
TCGAGCCCGTCCACCGTGCCGACCACGAGCCGGCGCCCGTGCGGGCCCCAGCGGACACACGTCACGAACGCCTCGTGCGGGATGCGGGTCTCCTCCGCGGTGTCCTCGTCCCGACAGACCCAGGTCTCCTTCTCGACTCCGAGGGCGAAGCGCTGTCCGTCGGGCGTGTAGGCGATCGTCGTCGCGCCAGCGTCCAGGCGGGTCTCGCGCAGACTCGCTCCGAGGCGCGCACGCAGGTGATGCCACTCCCAGTTGCGGAACTCCGCCGGCGCAGCCTCCAGCATGCGCTCCGCCGTGTCCTCGGTCCCGCTCGCGAACGCGGCCTCCGCTGCGGCGACGCGCGCGACGTAGGCCTGGAAGCGGGCGTCCCGTTCCTTGGTCCTGAGGCTCAGGACATAGAACACCGAGCTCGCGATGAGCACGACGGCAGCCAGCCCGGCTGTGACGGCCAGCGGCTTGTGCCGCCAGATGGAGGTGCGCAGGTAGTAGCCGAACGTCGGCGCGCGGGCCGCGATCGGACGCCCGTCGAGATAGGCGCGCAGGTCCGACGCCAGCGCGTCGGCCGTCGCGTAGCGCCGCCTGCGATCCCGGTCGATGGCCTTGAGGACGATCGCCTCCAGGTCGGCGGGGATGCGCGGATCGATGGCCCGCGGGCGCTTCGGACTCTCCTTCGCGATGCGCGCGAACAGCTGGACGCGGTCCTGGTCGTCGAACGCGGGTGTGAGCGTGAGCATCTCGTAGAGCGTCACGCCGAGGCCGTACACGTCCCCTTGCACGTCGGACTCACCCTGCAGGCGCTCCGGCGGCATGTAGCGCAGCGTGCCCAGGATGTCCCCCGACTGCGTCAGGTCGTCGGAGCCGACCTCCTTGCAGAGGCCGAAGTCGGTGATCCAGACCTTGCCGCTCTCGTCGAGCATGAGGTTGGAGGGCTTGAGATCGCGATGGAGCACGCCGTGGGCGTGCGCGGCAGCCACGCCCTCGGCTGCGGAGAGGATGATGCGCGCCGAACGCTGGAAGCGTCCGCCCGTGCCCGAGCTGCGGTCCTCGGCGGCGGCCTCGCGCAAAAGCGCATCGACCCCGCGCCCTTCGACGAACTGCATCGTGTAGTAGTGGATGCCGTCGTGCTCGCCATAGCCGATGACAGGCACGATGTTGGGATGCTGGAGACGTCCCGCCGCCTGCGCTTCCATGCGAAAGCGCTCGAGGTAGCGCGGGTCGCGCGTCGTGTGAGCCGGCAGCACCTTCAGAGCCACGCGCCGCCCGAGCGTCTCCTGGACGGCCTCGTACACGATGCCCATGCCCCCGCGACCGATCTCGCGGACCAACCGGTAGTCGCCGAGCGTCGTGTCGGCGGGATCGACACCGGCCTCCTCGCCGCCCTTCAGGTCCTCCATCGTGGTGAGCAGGGGAAACAGCTCGCGGATGTCCGCGGCGATCTCGGGATTCCGCTGCGCGTACTCCGCGATGGACGGACGCTCGCCCTGGCGCCACGAGGTGAGGAACTCCTCGGCGAGCTGGTCGATCTGCTCGGAAGGATCACTCCGGCTCACGGGGGCGAGGCTCCGGAATCCAAGCCGACATCGTCGAGCATGGCCTTGAGGCGTCGCAGGGCGCGCACGTAGCGCTTGCTCGCGGCAGGCGGCTCGATGCCGAGCTCCGCCGCCGTCTCCGCGTTGCTCAGCTCTTCGAAGTGACGCAGCACGAGGATCTCCCGGTCGGCGGCGGGCATGCGGTCGAGTGCGGCGCCCATGCGGATGCGCGTCTCCTCGCGCGCCACGCCCTGGGTCGGCGAGGTGCCGCTCGCCATGAGGTGGTCCACGAGGGCGGGCGTGGAGGCGGAGGGAATGCCCGCGTCGACCTGGCGGCGGACGTCGCGCTTCTGTGCGCCGATGTGATGGCGATGCAGCGCAACGAGGCGCTGGGCGGTGATGAACCGCAGCCACAGGAAGAAGGGCATGCGCGGGTCGTCGAGGTAGGTCTCGACGCGCTCGTTGACCTCGACGAACGCCTCCTGGAGCACGTCCGAGGCCCCGATGCGCGTCTTGAGCCGCGGATCCATGCGCAGATGGACCATCTTGAGCAGCCGGCGCCGATGCTGTTCGAGGAGTTCACCGAGTGCCTCGCCTCGCCGGGGACCTGCCGCCGCGAGCGCAGCGGCTTCAGGATCATTCGGCTCGGGCGACACCATGCCGCCCAGGATATCCGGGACGCCGTTCGCCCACAGGGCACGCCCTTCCCACCCATGAACTGGAGGCGGCCTGCGGTCGCGACAGTCCGGCTTCCGGATTCGCCCTGCCGTGGTGCGTGAGCGCTACCGCGCGCCGAGGTAGACGTGGACCTGGGGGATCAGGCGGACGTCGGGGTGCACGCGGCCCGCCGCGTCGTGCAGGTGGAAGAGGTGGTAGAGCGTCGGCCTGCTCGCGCTGGCCGCCGGCGGCGTCATCGGCTGGATGACGAACGGCG
>JAHEIK010000547.1:0-448 GCA_024639415.1 Planctomycetota bacterium | reverse complement strand
CGAGCATGGCGTAGGTCTCCTCGTGCGCGGCCCACGGCGTCGGTGCTCCTGTCACCCCCGCCAGCTTGAGGTCGGGCGAAAACTCGTCGACCACCTCGAGGACGTGCCGGACGGCGCCCGGCCGATGCCCTCCGGTCTCGACGTGCACGCGCAAACCCAGCGCGCGCGCGCCGACGGCCAGCGCATGGACCGCCTGCGGATGCAGCAGCGGCTCCCCGCCGGTGATCGTGATGGCCGCATGCAGCCCCGGCGGCTCGTCCAGCTGCTCGACGGCCGCGAGGATGGCCGCCACGCTGAGCGGGTTCTCCGGCCGCGCGTCGCGCCCGGAGGGCGCCGCGGTCTGCACGCGTGCGGTCTCCGGCGTCGGAAACGACTCGGGCGTATCGCAGAACGCGCAGCGCAGATCGCACTTGGCGAGCCGCACGAAGACCTGACGCTCGCCGACGCG
>JAHEIK010000546.1 GCA_024639415.1 Planctomycetota bacterium | reverse complement strand
TGCACCGCGCAGGACCTTCCAGATCTTCTGGACCGTATCCTTCAGGTAGTCGAGGGTGCGTTCCTTCGACGTGATCACCTTCTCCCAGTCCCACTGGTCGACGTACGAGCTGTGGTCGTGGTCGAGGAAGTAGTCCTTGCGCACGGCGCGCATGTCCGTGTTGATGCCCTCACCGGGCTGGCAGCCGAACTGCTTCAAGGCGGGGCGCTTCCACTTGGTCGCAGCCTGGACGACCTGCGCCTCCATGCGCTTCTCGAGACCAAGTCCGCAGGGGAAGTCGACCGGCGTACGCGAGCCGTCGCGATCGAGCGTATCGTTCATGCCCGAGTGCTTGTCGCAGATGAGAGGCACCTGCACGAGCTGCAAGTTCAGCTCCTTGGCAAGACCGTCCTCGATGTGACGCTTCACGGCGTAGAGCGCCTTCATCGTCTCCATCGGAGTGAGGATCGACTTGTAGTCATCGGGGAGGATCTTCGCGACCTCCTCGTAGGTGCTGATGCCCGGGCCGGCGAGGTCCGCAGTCTTGTCCGTCATGGCGATTTGTTCCTCGATGGATGCCTATGGAAGATGTGAATCTAACGCCGCCGAGGGCGGCGGTCGAACGAAGTCGGATCCGCCTCGAACCCCATCCAATGGGCCTGCAGGCGACCTGCCAGCCACCCGGGCGCGCGCCAAGGACGACCCGGTCGAGCCCGGGTGGCGTCGCGATCAGGCGCGCCTCCGGAGGAAGGTCGGGATCGCCGCAGCGAGGAGTCCGGGGATGGCGTGCCACAGGAACACGTACACCACCGCGAGCCGCTTGACGTACTCGTTCAGCGCGTCGAGGTGGTTCGCGTAGCCGCGTGCGCCGAACCCACGCCGGCCCACAGGCTTGTTGCCCTTCATGACGAAGTAGACGAGGAAGGCCGCCGCCAATAGGCCGAAAGCCCAGGACAGACCGCGCGTGATCGTCGTGGCGGGAGCACTCGTACCATCGGGCCGCAACGTCGCCGCGCCAATGGTCCCTGAGCGTCCCAGGGCGAAGACGAGCAGGCCGAACGGCAGTCCGAGCAACATCGTCTTGGGTAGATCCGCCCGCCAGTACTCGTGGGCGAAGATGCTGGCGAACGCCAGTGCGCCGGCGGGCGCGACCACCTGGAACGCATGACGCGCGGCGTTGACCCGCGCGAGCAAGCCGAGCCCAACAAGAATGCACGCGCCGGCAAGGACGCAGTTCAGTGCCCCGAGATCCAGGGCGTTGTTCGGGTACGCAGCTCGATCGCTCGCGACGGAGGAGGTCCGGAAGAAGTCGCGCTGCGCCGGCTCGGCCTTCCCCGCCTCGACGGCGCCGTACAGGGCCCAGCCACCGAGGATGAGGAGATACAAGCCCGCGAGGACGAGGTTCACCCGGCCACCGCTCAGCGCACCCTCCCCGAGCCTGGGGCGCGGCTCGTCACGCTCCGGCTCCAGGCGACTCCGCAGCGAGGCCCATACGAGGGGCGTCGTCGCAAGCGCCAGGATCAGGCCCAGCGCGAGTCCCGGCACGACCTGCCGCAAGTCGGGCGCGTCGATCGCGCTCCGCGTCAGACGGTGAACGTGGTCGCTGAACCAGAAGCCCATCGGCAATGCGATGACGCCCACCACGATCCACAGCACGACCTGCTTGCCGCTGCGCGCGAGCGCCCCGGCCCAGGCGACGCCGAAGAACACGCCGTAGATCCCAAAGCGCACCCCCTGGGACCAACTGCGCGGGAGCACCTCCCGAAAGCAGAACGCTCCGCTCAGCACGAGACCGACGCCGAGCAGGAGGAGCAGCGGACGGTGTCGGCCGGCCAGGGCGAGCGCGAGATACTGGAAGGCGAACATCACGATGGGGAACGTCAATCCCATCCAGCGCAGCTCCGGCGCGCTGGCCTTGAGGACGGCAACGCCCGCGGGCACGCCCACCAGCGTGGCGACTACCCACAGCCAAGCGCCGACGTGAGGGCGGGAAGCGGCTCGATCCATCAGCTCAGTGTCCACGACGATCTCCCGAGCGGACGATACGAAGAGCGCGCTGCGAGGGCCCGCCGGCGACTCAGAGCAGAGCGCCGTTCAGGCCGCCGTCCACGGGCAACGCGGCGCCGTTCAGGTAGCTGCAGCGCCCTGAGCAGAGAAAGGCGACGAGTGCACCGAACTCCTCCGGGTCGCCGAGGCGCCCCACCGGGATGCTCGCCGTCTGGCGCGCTTCCTCCTCGGCGACCGTCGTCCCGCGCGCCTGGGCACCGGCCACGAACAACGCCTTGAGGCGCTCCGTGCGAAACAGGCCCGTGCACACCGTGTTCACGAGCACGCCGTCGCGCGCGACCTCGCCCGCGAGCGTCTTGAACCATGCGGTCAGTCCCGAGCGCATAACGTTGGAGTAGGCCAGCGTGGGGATCGGCTGGCGCACGGCAATGGACGTCAGGCCCACGATCCGCCCCCACCCTGCGGCGCGCATGGCGGGCAGCACGTGCTGGACGGCGTGCACGGCAGAGCGCAGCACCAGATCGAGTGAGACGTCGAGCCCCTCGTCCGTGACGTCGGTCGGCCCGCCGGCAGGCGGGCCGCCGCCGTTCGTCACGAGGATCTCGATCGGGCCAGAGCGCGCCGCCGCTGCGTCGAGATGTGCACGCAGGGCATCGCCGTCGGTGATGTCGAGCGACGCGGCGAAGAGGCGCTCGCCGTGCGGGCTCAACGCGGACGCCGCTGCCGCGAGCCGATCGGCATCGCGCCCCGAGATCGCAACCCGCGCTCCCTCCTCCAGCAGCGCGCGAGCCACGGCGAGGCCCAGCCCCGAGGTGGACCCCAGCACCACCGCCGTCCGATCCTTCAGTCCGAGATCCATGCCGCCTCCTGAGGGCGAGCATACCGAAGGCGGAGCACGGGCTGCTGTGCGCACGACGGGAGCTGCTACTTCGAGGGC
>JAHEIK010000545.1 GCA_024639415.1 Planctomycetota bacterium | reverse complement strand
TGCATGGCGGGCTTCGTCGCACGGAGCACGACCTCTGCGAAGAGGAACGCCATGCGGCGTCCCTGGGCGTCCACCCGCTTGACCTTGCGCCACGTGCCGGCGAGGTGGTGGCCCTTCTCGAACGTGACCGTGCCGGCGTCCAGAAAGCGCACGCCCTTGCCGCTCAGGCCTTGGAGCGTCAAGTAGCGCGCGAGGCCCGCGAACATGTCGCGGTCCTTCTGCATTTGCTCGATGGCGGCGACGCCCTCGGGGCGGCCGTGCTTCGCGCTCCAGCGACCGGTTGACGGCTCGTAGATCCACATCCTGTTGCCGTCGAGCAACTTGGTCACGCGCTTGTGCTCAGGCACGCGGCGCTGCTTGCGGATCTCCCAGCGGAAGCGGTGTGGCAGGTCGAGCCAGATCCGGAAGTTGCCGTCGTGGTTGCCGCCCGTCGCGTTGCGTGCGGTCACGTCGAGCAACTCCACCCGCAGACGCTGCACCGGCTTGGGCGCAACGGCAACGGTGCTGCCCCGCACCCAGGCCGCGGCCTGCGCGAAGATGAAGCCGCCCTCGTCGATGGCCGGACGGGCAACCGGCGGATCCCCTGCGGGCGTCTCGTCGGCGGTGACGCGATCCGCGGGGACCGCAAGCACCGCAAGCACCGCAAGGAGGAGGAGGAGCGGCCCTCCAATCGGCAGAGCGCGCATCAGCGGCGGCGTGCCGCCGGCGGCTGGAAGTACGCGTCCTGCGCACCCGTGTTGATCTTGATGTCCTGCACGGTGGCCTGCAGGAAGCGCACCGGCGGCTGGCGTCCCATCTGCGAGTAGGCGGTGATGGACTTGGGGTAGCGGTACTTGTGCGGCTGGCCCGCCGGGCTCGCGGCCCACTGCTTCAGGATGAAGTACTCGGTCGGCACCTTGCGAGCGGGATCGCCGTCGATGCCCACGACGCCGGGCCACTTGGCTACGAAGCCGCCGTTCGCGGCGCGGTCGTACGCGAGCCAGAAGTGCATGGCCGTGGCGCCGGGTGCGCGGCGCGTGATCTTGAGCCACTTGCCGGCGAAGACACCCGAGCCGTTCTTCTCACCCATGTAGTCGAAGGTGACGCCCGGGCCCTTGAGGCTCTGCAGCGTGATGAACTGCGCGAGGTCACCCATGCGCATCCGGTCTTCCTTCAGCTGGCGGATGGCGCGCGCCCCCTCGGACGTGCCGTGCATGCGCTGTACGGAGCCCGTGGGGTGCACGATCCACATGCGCTCGCCATTGAGGATCTTCGTCGTCGTGCGGTTGCTGGTCGTCAGCTCCTGCCGGTACTTGTCCGGCGTGCGCCACCACAGGCGCATGGGACCGCGATGCTTCGTCGTGTCGAGGTCGAGCTCGGCCATGACGGAGATGTGGAAGTCGTTGGTGCGCGTGATGCCGCGCGTCCCCTGCGACGCGTACCAGATGCACTGGTCGAAGAGCTGCGCGCCGTACTTCTGGTTGGGCGTCAGCTGCGTGGCAGGACGCGCGGCGCCGCCGCGCGCCTCGCTCTGTGCAGGCTGGCCGACCAGGAGGCAGGCGGCAAGGCCGGCGCCCAGGCCGTAGGCCAGAAGGCGGCGGATGGTTCGATGGGCTCGCGTGCTCACTTTGCTCTCCGGAATCCCTTGATCGTGCGAGCATACACGCGCCCGAGGAGGCCGAAAGCGACGATGGCGAAGACGAAGCGCGCACGCGACGTTCCCGTGACACGGACGATCGCACCCGGTGTACGCCTGCATCTGCTGCGTACGGACCGCTTCACGACGTCGTACTGTCGTGTCGCGTTGCACCGCGATCTGGGAGCGGAGGCGACCGCTACGGCCATCCTGGCCCAGGTGCTGCAGTCCGCGACGGAGCGGCATCCGACGCGTGAGGCACTCGGCCATCGGCTGGGCGATCTCTACGGAGCCGCCCTGCACGTCGGCGTGGGCAAGCTCGGCGATCGGCAGTTGCTGGTCGGTTCGCTCGACTGGCCGACGGCGCATGTGCCGCGCGCCGGTCGGCTGCTCGGCGAGGGGCTCGAGCTGCTGCGTGAGGTCTGGAGCGAGCCGCGCCGCACGACGGTGGGCGGCGTGGAGGCACTCGACCCGGACATCGTACGGACGGAGCAGGTGAACCACGTGCGCGCGCTGCGCAGCATGCGCAACGACAAGGCGCGCCATGCCGTGCGACGCTGCCTCGCGTCGGTGTGTGAGAACGAGCCCTACGGGCTGGACCCGCAGGGCCACGAGGCGGCAGTCGAGGCCGCGGATGCCGTGACCCTCGCGGCCCTGCACCGCCGGCTGATCCGTTCGTACCCGCTGGAGATCTTCCTCGTGGGGGACCTGGGCCTGCGCGAAGCGATCGCCGCGATCCGGCGGCACCTGCTCTGGCCCGGTCGCAGCGAGCGCATGCGGCGTGTGCCGCCCGTGGGCTCCGTGCGCGCCGCACGCGGCCGTCCCCGACGTCTCGTCGAGGACGATACGGTCACGCAGGGCAAGCTCGTGCTGGCGCTGCGTGCGCCCGTGCGTGGTGGTACAGCGGCGGGCGTGGCGGCCGAGACGCTGGCCGGCGTGCTCGGGGGAGGCAGCTACGGACGACTGTTCAAGATCGTCCGGGAGGTGCATGGGCTGTGCTACTACGCCTCGGCAGGTTGGCACCGTCCGAAGGGGCTGCTGCTCATCCAGACCGGCATCGAGGCCGCCAATGAGCCACGCGCCCGGCGCCTGATCATGAAGCTGACGCGCGAGACCGCGGGAGGCGTGCTCGAAGCCTCGGCGCTCGAGGGCTTCCGGCAGGATGTCGCGCACCGGGTCGCGGCCCTGCGCGACAGTCCCCGCGCGATGGTCGGCTGGCTTCAGGAGCGCACCGCCCTGGGCCTGGATCCGTCGCCCGACGCGTTCCTGGCGCAGATTCGCGCCGTGACGCCGGCCTCCGTGCGACGT
>JAHEIK010000544.1 GCA_024639415.1 Planctomycetota bacterium | reverse complement strand
AGAAGGTGCACGTCGAGATCACCTCGCGCTCGGGCACCTCGAACTCGGTGAACGACAGCGAACCGGTCGGGCAGCGGACCACGCACTCTCCGCAAGACACGCAGTCCGAGTCGATCCACTCTGCGTCCGGGGCGCTGCCGATCATCGTGTCGACACCACGCTTCACGAAGTCGATGGCCGAGATGCCCACGATCTCGTCACACGTCCGCACGCAGATGCCGCACAGGACGCAGATGTTCGGATCGAACTCGAAGAAGGGATTCGACGTGTCGGCGGGGAGCGTGCGATCCGGGCGCCGCAGGCGCCGGAGCCTGGCCTCGTCGACGCCGACGTGATGGGCGATCTTCTGCAGATCGCAGCCTTCGCCCTCGTCGCAGTCCACCGAGGCGCGGTGGTGGTTCACGAGAAGGAGTTCGACGGCTCCGCGCACGGTCTCCTGCACCTCCCGGGTGTCGGTGCGGATGGTCGCGCCCGCGCTCACCGGCGTGTTGCAGGCCGTCAACATGCGGCCGTCTACATCCACCAGACAGAGCCGGCAGACACCCGCAGGCACGAGGTCCGGATTGTGGCACAGGTGCGGAATGAAGACGTCGTGCTCGAGCGCTGCCTCGAGCACGGTCGACGACGGGTCCACGGCGAGAGCCCGGCCGTCGATCGAGACCTCTACCTTCGACGTCGTGATGTCGGTCACAGCCACCTCGCCCCTACCTCGACGGTTCCAGGTCCACCTTGTTCACGGTCTTGACCGCATCGAACGTGCAGGAGTTGCTGCACACGCCACACTTGGTGCACACGGCCTCGTTGATCTCATGCGCGTACTTGCGCGAACCGGCGATGCCCTCGACGGGGCAGAGGCCGGCGCACACGGTGCAGCCCGTGCACAGCTCCTGATCGATCTCGTACGCGATGTAGTCGCGACAAGCCAGCGCCGGGCAGATCTGCGACTCCACGTGTGCGACGTACTCGTCGCGGAAGTAGCGCAAGGTCGTCAGAACCGGATTCGGCGCGCTCGTGCCGAGTCCGCAGAGGGAGCCCCGCATGATGTTGTGGCTCAGCTCTTCGAGCAGCTCGATGTCGGCGACCGATCCCTTGCCTTGCGTGATGTCCTCGAGGATGCGCAGCAACTGCCACGTGCCGAGCCGGCATGGACCGCACTTGCCGCAGGACTCATCGACCGCGAAGTCGAGGAAGTAGCGGGCGAAGTCGACCATGCAGGTGCGCTCGTCCATCACGACGATCCCGCCCGAGCCCATGATCGTCCCCGCGGCTTGGAGCGACTCGTAGTCCACCGGGATGTCGAGCTTGTCCTCCGGCAGACAGCCGCCGGAGGGACCGCCGGTCTGGACGGCCTTGAACTTGTGCTTGCCGGCGACGCCACCGCCGATGTCGAAGATCATCGTCCGCAGCGTGGTGCCGAGGGGGACCTCGACCAACCCCGGCCGCAGGACGTTGCCGACGAGCGCGAAGGTCTTGGTGCCCTTGCTCTGCTCGGTGCCGTACTCGGCGTACCACTCCGCGCTGTTCTGGAAGATGAGGCCGACGGACGCGAGCGTCTCGACGTTGTTGATGACCGTGGGGCAGCCCCAGAGCCCGCTGACGGCGGGGAACGGCGGGCGCGGCCTGGGCATGCCGCGGCGGCCTTCCAGCGACGCGATCAGCGCGGTCTCCTCACCGCAGACGAACGCACCCGCCCCCTCCTTCACGCGAATGCTGAACGGGCGTCCGGGCCCGAGCGCGTCGGGACCGAGGAAGCCCAGCTCCTCGGCCTGCCGGATCGCGACGTCGAGGCGCTCCAGCGCCAGGGGGTACTCCGCCCTGCAGTAGATGTAGCCCTCCGCGGCGCCGATGGAGAGGCCGGCGATGATCATGCCTTCGAGTACCGCGTGCGGATCGCCCTCCAGCAGCGAGCGGTTCATGAACGCGCCGGGGTCACCCTCATCGGCGTTGCAGACGACGTACTTGGTGTCGCCGGGCGCTTCGAGGCAGAACGTCCACTTGCGCGAGAGCGGGAAGCCCGCCCCGCCGCGCCCGCGCAGCCCGGAGCGCTCCAACTCGGAGAGCCGCTCCCTGGCGCTGAGCGTGAGCGCGCGCTGCAAGCCCGTGTAGGCGCCGCGGGCGAGGCTGTGCTGGATGTCGGTCGGATCGATGACACCGCAGTTGCGCAGCACCCGCCGGACCTGCCCCTTCATCATGGGCGTATCCATCAGGTCCGGGACGTCCGGGATGCGCTCGGGCCCCGTCGTCGCGAAGACGTACTTCGCCGGCAGCCGCTCGCCGGCCAGGTAGGCGGCGATCTTGCGCGCCCCCAGCTTGTCGACCGAGGCGAAGCACACGGTGGGCTCACCGGCCTGCTGCACCGTCACCAGGGGCTCGGCGTAGCATGGCCCGAGGCAGCCGACTTCGACGAAACGGCACGCCAGTCCGTGCTTGGCCGCCGCCTCACGCAGGGCCTCCAGGGTCTCCAGCGCACCGGCCGAGCGGCCGCAGGTCGCCGTCCCGATGGTCACGACCGGCGTGGCGCCGGAGGCCAGCTCCGCCCATGCCTCGTGCGCCACCTGCTGCGCCTGATCGAAGTTGGAGGTCATGCGCGCACGCCCTTCTTCGCGTTGCGGAACTGCTTCCGCACCTTCTTGGGCGTCAGCTTCGCGGACACGTCGTCGTTCACGCTGAGGCAAGGTGCCAGCCCACAGCAGCCGATGCAGGCCACGGTCTCCAGCGAGTACTCCTGATCCGCGCTCGTCTGCCCCTCATCGATGCCCAGGGTGCGCTCGAGTTCTTCGAGGATCAGCCGCGCTCCCCCCACGTGGCACGCCGTGCCGCGGCAGACCGCGACGCGCTGCCGGCCGACAGGGTTGAAGCGAAACTGGGAGTAGAACGACGCAACGCCGTAGACGCGACTGCGCGGAACGCGCGCGTGGCGGGCTACGG
>JAHEIK010000543.1 GCA_024639415.1 Planctomycetota bacterium | reverse complement strand
TCACGTCCCGCTCATCCCCCTGGAACTGCGACGCGTTGCCGCAGAGCAGGCGCCGGCGCTGGTACTCCGCGACGCTGAGCCGGCGCCGGAGGATCGAGTCGATGCAGAGCGCCTGCTCGGTGCCCACCATGCTGATGACGCCGATGGTCGAGTCCTCGTATTCCGGCATGCGGCACATGGCCGCCACCACCGACGCGACCTCCAGGGCCTCGACGTGGTTGATCTTGTCCTTCGCCTGGCCCGGCACCCGGCGCGAGACGAGGTGGGGCTCCAGCGCGCTGGCCGAGGCCTCGCGCAGCGCCCGGATCTCGCCGCCGTAGCAGAGGAAGTTCGAGAACTGGATGATGTTGGGCACGCAGCGGAAGTGCTCGAGGAGGCGGATCGTGCCGCCGAACGACTGCCGCGCCAGGTCGTAGACCGACGTCTTCCCGTCGTAGAGCTGGCGGTTCGGGATCTCTTCCAAAATCTCGTCGATGAGCCCCTGGATCTTCTCCGTGTCGTGGCCCACGGCGTAGGGACTGACCTGCTCGTGGTCGCCGACCACGACGGCCTCCTTCGCCATGGCGAGCGCCACGAGCCCGGTGACGTCGTTCTGGCTCGCCTCGTCGAGGATGACCACGTCGAAGCGCGTCTCGGCGACGTCGAAGCTCTCGACGACGCGGGAGAGCGGCATGATCCAGACCGGCACGGCCTGCCGGCACTCCATCAGGATCTTGCGGGCCTCCTCCTTGAGGTGGCCGACGCGCTTCCCCGTCCCGCGCCCCATCTTCTTGTGCAGCGCCAGCCAGCCGTTCAGCGCCTGCTGCTGCTGCAGCCCGGTGCGGCTCAGCTGCGCGGACCACGCGAGCTTCTCGACGTAGCTGGCGGTGGCGTTCTGGAGCTGCTTCTTCACCGAGCTCAGCTTGGCCTGCAGCGCCTCGAGGTCGGCCTCGTGCATCCGGGCCAGCGCCTGCTCCCAGTGCCGGAACTTCCACGCCTCGGATGCGTCGCCGGGTACGGCATCCCCGTCGTGGGGCGGTCGCCGTTCGTGAATGGCGTGCGCCCACTCGAGGGCACCCTGCTCCAGCTTCTTCAGCAGCTCCCAGCGCCTCTCGTAGGACGGGACGAGGCCGAGGAGGTCGTGCAGCCGCTTCCAGGCGTGGGAATAGGAGTCGAAGTTCTTCTTCTTGACGCCGTGCAGGAAGAGCTTGGTGACCGGGTAGGAGGAGTTCTTCTTCGGCAGGGCGCTCAGGTACGCCAGCCACTCGTCCCGCTTCTTGCGCAGGGCGTGCAGTTGCAGGAACCGGATCCGCGTCTCGATCACGGGGACGAGCCGGTCCTTGAGCAGGCTCTTCAGCAGGAGCAGGTCGCCGTACTTGCCCGGCTGTGCCGGGTTGTCCTGGAGGAATCGCTCCCAGTGGAAGCCGAACCGCTCCAGCGATTTGTACCACTCGCGCCAGGTCTTCTTGTGCCAGTCGAGCGCGAGCCGCATCGGCTTGACCCACTGCTCGGCCTCCCGCTCCGGCTGCGCGCCGAGTCGCGCCGCGGGCGGCGTCGCCAGCGCCTCCATCTGGCGCTCCCAGCGGCGCCGCAGGTCCTTGCGCAGGCCCTTGACCAGGAAGAGGTTCCGGATCGCCTTGAAGTGGGCGATCTGCTGGGGCTCGCCCTCGTCGACGGTCGTGTTCAGGATGAGATCGTGCCACTCCGGATGGATCACGGGCAGCGTCCGGCCCAGCTTCTTCCCCGCGTCGAGATGCCGGAGGATCTCGTTGCAGACCCGCACGACGTCCTTGGGCGGCCGGTCCGCCTTGAGCTTGGGGCCGTGCTTCAGCACCAACTCCTCCAAGGCGGGGATCGTCGCCGCGCTCTTCTCGATCAGCTCGATCAGTCCCAGCCAGGCCTTCCGGTCCTCCTTGCCCTTCCGCCCCGCGTCGATGCACTCGAGGACCCATTCCTCGTCGACGTCGAAGACCCGCGCGGCGTTCTCCATCGTGACCAGGAGCTCCCCGAGGACGCCCGGCATCTGGCGGCCGTGGGTCCAGACCTCCGCGCCGATCTTCAGGTTGGTCGCCTCGAGCTTGACGATCTCGTCGAAGAGCGCGGCGAACTCCCTGGGTTCGGGGAGCTGTTCGGGGTCCGGGAGCGGCGAGCCCAGGATGTTCTCGTCCTCGCGCGAGAGCGTCCCGTTGAGCGCGTAGAGCTCGCGCACCTCGTCCACCGTGAGCGGCAACTCGGTGGCGGGCCCGACCGGCCCCGGAATCCAGTCGTTCTTCCCCTCGTACTCCTCGAGCGTGCGGGCGATCTCGGCGGGCGACCTGGAGTCGCCCAGGATCTCGATGTCTCGGTACTCGTTCGCGATCGCCTCCAGCAGCGTCCGCCGGAGCCCGTCGTACTCCTTGCGCAGGGCGGCGCGCTTCTCGGAGATCTTTTCCGACGCCTTCTCCAGCTTCTTCTCGCTGGTGGTGGAGAGGTAGTTCACGATGCCGGTGATCGACTCCTCGAGCTGCTTGCTGCTCTCGTCGTCGCTGTCGAGCAGGCTGACGCAGAGCGCCCGCAGCGGCTCGACCACCTTCTCGCGGACGACGCGCAGCGCCTTCGACGCGTGGCTCGTGACGAGGATGGTCTTCTTCTGCGCGAGCAGGTGGCCGATCAGGTTGGCGATCGTGTGGCTCTTGCCGGTGCCCGGAGGCCCCTGGACCAAAACGGCCCCGGTCTCCTCCAGCCGGCGGATCACGCGCTCCTGCTCGGGGTTGGCGTCCTTGGTGAGCAGGAGGTCGACCGGGGCCGCGGTCGGCTCGTCGCTGGCCGCGCCGCGTCCCGTGTCGATCCCGACGATCCGGAGCAGCGACTCGGGCAGTTCGTCGCAGTTGTCGACCGACTCCATGTAGCGCTCGAGCATGTCCGAGAACCCGTGGTTGCGGTGGCCGAGCATGACCAGCGGCTGGCGGTAGA
>JAHEIK010000119.1 GCA_024639415.1 Planctomycetota bacterium | reverse complement strand
GGGCTGTACGAGGCCGTGGTGGGGACCCTCGTCCCCGTGGGCATGGTCGCCGTGATCGTCGTGTGCGTGACCCTCATGGTCGTCGTGCTCGTGACCCTTGTGGTCGTCACCATCGGCGTCGTGGTCGTGGCCGTGCTCATCCCCTTCATGTTCGTGACCCTCATGGTCGTCATGCCCATCGTGGTCGTCGGGCAGGTCCACCATGTAGCTGCGATCCATGGCCAGGACGCGGATGCGGGCGCCGTGCACGTGCCCCGTGAGGGCCTTGTGCGAGAAGTGCCACTCCGTCGCCGCCTTCGCGCCGCCCATGGCCTGGCCCTTGACCTGCACGGGGCCCGAGTCGAGCGGGATGTTGATGACCGGGATCTCGGACGTGGTGACGGGCTTCACGTCGCCGTCGTAGAGCCAGAGCTTCACGAGGCCCGCGCCGTCGTCGTGCAGGATCTCGAAGTGCATGGCGTGATCACTCGACGTGACGATCTTGCCGCCGTTCGGCGCGGGGTGATCGTGCTCGCCGTCTTCGTGCTCATCGTGGTCGGCGTGCTCGCCCTCGCCTGAGGGCTTGTCGCCGCCGCAGGCGGCCAGGGCCACGCAGAGCAGGAACATCGGGAACAGACGGGTCAGGTGGCGTAGCGCATGAATCATGAGGGGTCCTCCTCGGGGCTGGGATCGTCAAACTCGAGCGCACGCTTGGCGCTTTCGATCCGACTGGGGTCGTGGCGTTCCAGGTGGGCCTCGGCCGCCTTGCGGCCGAAGAGCTTGAACACGCCGGGCGTGAGCAACACGTCCAGGAGCGTGCTCGTGATCAGTCCGCCGACGATGGCCGTGCCGACGGGGTAGAGCAGTTCGCGGCCCGGCTGCCCGGGGGCGAGCACGAGCGGAAGCAGCGCGATGCCGCTCGTCAGGGTGGTCATCAACACGGGCACGATGCGTTCGCGCCCCGCCTGCAGGATCATCGCGTCGCCGAAGGGCATGCCCTCCTCGCGCATCAGGTGCAGGTAGTGGTCGATCAGCAGGATGCCGTTGCGTGACGCGATGCCTCCGAGCGCCACCAGGCCCACGAGCGTGGCGATGGACAGGGTCTGGCCGGTCAGGACGATCATCGTGACGGCGCCCAGGAAGGCGGCCGGGATGTTCAGTAGCACCTGCGCCGCGAGGTTGACGCTCCGGAAGTGGGCGAACAGCACGAGGAACATCACCAGCAGCGAGAGCGCGGAGAGGACGATGATGACGCGCGTCGCCTCCTCCTGGGCTTCGAACTGGCCGCTGATGCGGATCGAGTAGCCAGGGGGCATGCCCTCACGTACGCGGTCCAGCGCCCGGTCCACGTCGCCTACCACCTCGCCCAGCGAGCGCCCTTCGACGTTGTGGGATACGACCATGCGCCGCGAGACGTTCTCGCGGTTCACGTTGTTCGACGTGAGCCCCATGCGCACGTCGGCCACGTCTGCCAGGGCGAGCAGCTCGTTGCGATGGGTGCGGATCATCAGCTCGCGCAGGCTCTGCAGGCTCGCCCGGTCGTCGGCTGCGAGGCGGACAACGATCGGGTAGAAGAACTGGCCCTGGTTGAGGCGAGAGATGACCTCGCCCTCCATGGCGAGTTCGACGGTCTCGGCCACGTCGTGGACGGTGAGGCCCTGACGGGCAAGATCCCGGCGCCGAGGCTTCACCTCGACCCGCTCGACGAGGATCTGCGGCTCGCGGATCAGGTCCGTCACACCCGGTACGGGCTTCAGAGCGCTCTCGACCTGCTTCGCGATCACGCGCAGCTGGGCCAGGTCGGGCCCGAAGATCTTGACCGCCACCTGTGCGTTGACGCCCGAGAGCATGTGCGACAGGGTGTGGGCCAGTGGCTGCTCGGTCGAGCTCGCGACGCCCGGGAACTCCGCGGTGATCCGCTCGCGGATCTCGTGGATCACCTCTTCGCGCGTGCGTCCCGATGCCGGGTCGAATGAGATGAGCACCAGGGTGAAGTTCACGCCGTGCGCGTGCTCGTCACCTTCCGCGCGCCCTGTCTGCCGGCTGAACTGCGCGACACCCGGCACCTCGTGAATCAGCTTCTCGAGTCGCTGCCCGAACGCATCCGAGGTCTCGATGTTCGTGCCCGGCGGAAGGATCAAGTTCACGAGCGCCGTGCCCTCATTGAAGGGCGGGAGGAACTCGGTGCCACGCGTGCCCAGCAGGGCGAGGGCGACTAGCACGAGCGCGCCGGTGATGCCGACGATGGCGTGCGTGTGCCGCAGGCTGACGCGGATGAGCAGCGAGGCGCCGCCCTTGAGGTGGCGTACGAGCCATCCGTCCTGCGCCTTCCCGAGGGCTGCCGACTTGGGCAGCAGGTAGTAGCAGAGTACGGGGGTCAGCGTCAGGGCCACGACGAGCGACGCCATGATGCTGACGATGTAGGCGACGCCGATCGGCGTGAACAGCCGGCCTTCCATGCCCGACAGGGCGAAGAGCGGGATGTAGACCGCGGCGACGACAAGCGTGCCGATGAGGATGGGGCCGCGCACCTCGCTCGAAGCCATGAACACCACCGCGAGCGGATTGCGCTGCACCTTGGCGGTGGCGTTCTGCTTCAGTCGGCGGAAGACGTTCTCCACGTCGACGATCGCATCGTCCACGAGCGCGCCGATCGCTACGGCAAGCCCTCCCAGCGTCATCGTGTTGATCGAGATCTCGAAGAGCGCGAAGAAGAGCGCTGTCACGGCAATCGAGAGGGGGATGGCCGTGAGCGTGATGATCGTCGTGCGGAAGTTCAGCAGGAACAGGAACAGGATGATGACGACGAGGATGCCGCCGTCGCGCACCGCCTCGGCGACGTTCGCTACGGCGCGCTCGATGAAGTCGGCCTGCCGGTAGAGCGCGGGCACGATCTCGAGGTCTTCGGGCAGCGAGCGCTGGATGTCCGCCAGTTCCGCCTCGATCCGGCGCGTGAGATCCACGGTGTCGACATCCGGCTGCTTGCCCACCGTGAGGATGACGCCCGGCCCGGCGTTGATTCCCGCCGATCCCGTGCGGATCGCCGAGGGGCCGAAGCGGATCTCGGCGACGTCGCGCAGCAGCACGGGGCGGGCCGCGTCGTCGCGCACGACGGCGCGACCGAGGTCCTCGGCGCCTTCCACCAGGCCGGTGACCGAGACCAGCGGGCCCTTGGAGCCGACGTTGAGGAAGCCTCCGGAGGCGCTCAGGTTCGCGTTGCGGATAGCGTCCGCAACCTCGTTCAACGTGACGTCGTGCGCGCGTAGCTTGTCCGCGCTCACGATGGCCTGGAGCTGCTGGGGCGCGCCGCCCGTCGACACGACCTGAGCCACGCCCGAGATGGAGAGCAGCCGCAGCTTCATGGTCTGGTCGATCAACGCGCGGATCGCCGTCGGCGGCGTCTTGCCGCTGCGGCTGCGCACGCCGATGTGCTGGATCTGGCCCATGATGCTGCTGATGGGCGCCATGTGCGGCACGACACCCTTGGGCAGGTGGACGGCGGCCTGCTGCAGCTTCTCCTGGACGATCTGCCGGTTGCGGTAGATGTCTGTGCTCCAGTCGAACTCGACCCACACGACGGAGAGGCCCATGCCCGAGCTCGAGCGCACCCGCATCACGCCGGTCGCGCCGTTGACGGCCTGCTCGATGTAGTGGGTGATGAAGCGCTCTACGTCTTCAGGCGGGTACTCGTGCGCCTCGGTCAGCACGGTGACCGTGGGGCGGTTGAGGTCCGGCAGAACGTCGATCGGCAGGCGGTCTGCCGTGACGATGCCGGCACCCGCGACGAGCAGGGCCGTAATGCAGACCAGCACACGGTTGCGCAGCGAGAAGGCGATGATGCGATCGAGCATCGTGGTCTCCGGCTATTGGTGGGCGTGACCGTGGGCGGCGGCGTCGTCTCCGCCGCCACCCTCCTGGTCCAGGGCGAGCTTCAGGGCGAAGGCGCCCGACATGGCGATGCGATCGCCCTCGAAGATGCTGCCGCTGTTGGGCACGACGATGACCGCGTCGTCCTCATAGGCGACGCGCACCACCTCCGTGCGGAACGAGGATCCGTCCTGGACGAAGAGGATGCGATCCGGCCCGCGGCTCGTGACGGCACCCGCAGGCAGCACGAAGCAGTTCTCCATGCGCTCGAGCGGGACCTTCACCAGGTAGCGCGTGCCGGCGCGCAGCGTCCAGCTCCGCGACGCGGCATCCGGCGCGCGCGAGGGGCCCAGCAGGGCGTTCCTCACCTCCGCGTAGCCGTGTCCGGCGTGGTGTCCGGCGGTCGTGCGCGTCGCGATGCGCTGCAGCCGGATGTCCTCCAGCCCGGGCCCTGAGCCCTTGACCAGCGGGACGGCCTGCATGGGCGCGTCCTGCCCGAGGGCGCGGGCAACCAGGCCGACCTCCTCGCCCACGGGCTCGAGACGCAACCACATGGTGCTCGGGTCGTGGAGCTGGGCGAGGGTCGTGCCCGCGTTCACGCGCTCCCCGGGTCGCACGGCCACAGCCGCAACGTCCCACTGCGCCACGCCCGCCGGCGCGCGCACGACGATCTCGGCCGCCAGCGCCCCTTGCTTGGCAAGCAACCGGAGCATGGGCAGCGGCATACCCTGCAGGAGGAGGCCGGCAGCCTCGGCGAAGTGCTCGGAGAGGCCCGTCTCCTGGCGGACTGCCGCGACGAGCTCCGGAGTAGCCAAGCCTGCCGCCGAGAGTTCACCGAGCGCCACGATGCACCAGGGCAGATCGCGGTCCCTCGCGGGCAGACGCTTGCGGATCTCGTCGGCGGAGGGGGCCCACAGGCCGCTGCGCTGCAGGGCGTGCTGCCACAGGTGGCGGTTGGGCGGCGCCATCTCGCCGCGCTCGACCGCTTGGATCTCTGGGGCCTCGAGTCCGTGGCGCTCCAGCTCGTGGCGCGCCTCCTCGATCTCCACCAGCAGCCGCGCGCGCTCGTTCTCGAAGTCGATCTCGCTCTTGCGCAGGACGCGCACGCCGTCGACCTCGCCCGGTCCACGGCTCTTGCGGATCCGCTGGAGGTTCGCGTCCACGATCTTCATGCGACCGAGTCCGCTGCGTAGGCTCGATACGGCCTGGTGCACATCCTCGCTGATGGGCGTGAGGATGTCGGCCGTGAGCTCGGGCTTGGGGCGAGCGATCGGGTCGCGCACCAGCGTGACGATCGGTACACCGGCCGCGGCGACACCACCGATCTCGGTGTGCACGGCGGTCACGATGCCTCCCAGCGGAGCCACGACCGGCTGGGCGTTCTGCGGCCGGTCTTCGACGACGGCCTGGACCTGGCGGTAGTGCGTGAAGCCACCGAGCTTGACCGCCTCGATGCGGACCCCGAGATTGGCGAGCGTCTTGGCATCCAGGCCGATCGGGTCATCGGCGGCGTGCGCATCCTCGGCCGGCTCGGCAGGCCCGCCGCCGCCGGCTTGGCGTGCGGCGAACCAACCTCCGACCAGGCCGATGCCGGTCAACAGGACGAACAGGGCGAACAGGGCAGCGTGGCGGAGCATCAGTTCTCCTCCGTGTTGCTTTGGGCGGCGGGACCCGTGGAGGGCTCTCCGGGGAAGCGGAGCAGGGGGATGCCCGCTGCGTCTTCCACGTCGGCCCAAGCGGCGTAGACGGCGATGCGCGCGGCGAGGACGTCGACAGCGACCTCGCGCTCTGCGCGCAGCACTTCCAGGTAGCGGAGCGCGTCGATGGAGCCCGCGTCCAGGCCCGAGCGCGCCGCGGCCAGCGTGCGCTGCGAGGCGGGCTGCACCCGCCCCACGAGCGCTTCGTGTGCGTTCACGGCGGCGACGAGTCGTGCGCGAGCGGAGGCGACGTCCGCGAGCAGTCGCTGCAGCGCGGCGCTGTAGCGCACGCGTACCTCGCTGCGCTTGGCACACGCGGCGGCGATACCCGGCTGATTGCGATCCCATAGCGGCAGCTCGATGCCAAACGGCAGTCCGAGCGTCACGGCACCGGCTTCGTTCTCGAAATCCAGGCCCATCTCGAAGTCGGGCATGGCCTCGATGACCTGCAGGCGCAGCTCCTTCTCGGCCACCACGTAGTCGGCACGGATCACGGCAAGCTGCGGATCGTTGCCCACGGCCGCACTCTCCAGCTCTGTCAGCGACGGCACGCGTGTCGGCAGTGCAGGCAGCGCGCTGCCGTCGGGCGTCTGGATGTGCTGCGCCGCGAGACCGATGCGTGCGGCCAGCGCATGGCGGCCGGCGTCGGCATCTCCTTCGCTGGCGATCGCCTCCGCGTGGGCACGCTCTGCGTCGAGTTCCAGCAGCCGCACGTCGACGGCCGTCGCCTGACCGGCTTCGGCAAGCCGCCGGCCCACGTCGACGGCGGACCGTGCGGTCTCGCCGAGGCCCGTACGGGCAGCGGCACGGTCGCGTGCGAGGATCGCCGCTGCGTAGTCGCGCCGCAGGCCCAGGTACGCCCCGCGCTCGACAGCCGCTGCTGCGGCGAGGGCCGCGGCTGAGCGCACGCGGTGGATGTCGTCCTGGGCTGCGCGCGGGTTGCCCAGCGGCACCGCCCAGCCCAACGCGGCGCTCACGCCTAGATCGCCGCTGCTCAGGATGTCGGCGCCGCCCAGCAGCAGGGGGCCGAGCGAGAGCGTCGGATTCGGCAGGGGTGTGCGCACGCGGGCGACGGCTTCGGCGGCCTGCCAGGCAGCGCGGGCTTCACGGATCGCCGGGTTGTGCGCGCGCATGCGCGCGACCGCTTCGGCGAGCGTCAGGGGACTGTGGGGGGGCGCGCTCTCACGCGCGCTACGAACGGACGCCAGCAGGACTTCCGGGTCCAGCGGTTGCTCAGGAACCGCCGCGGTGCAGGCGGCGAGGGTGAGCAACAGGACCGAGGCAAGTGCGGCGCCCCGGAGGGGGCGGGGATCCAAGACAAGTACTCCTCGAACGAACGACTCGACGTGATGAAACGTGGAGGGTTCGGCTCAGAGAAGTCGGCGCTCGGTCGCGGCAGGCGGGGTGCCTGGCCTCTCCGGTGGTTCCGGTTCAGCAGCCACCGTGCGCGCCTCGCTGCAGGACCAGGTCGCGTCTTCGAGCAGCGCTGTGAATAGCGCGGGAACGACCTCGGCGGCATCGAGACCGACGTCGGTCGGGAGCGTGCGGAGTGCGAGGCTGAAGCCGTCGTGGCGCTCGGTCGGCGCTTCCGGATCCTCGCCCTCGTGCGTGTGGGCCAACACGCCGTGGCAGTGACGGCCGTGGCTGTGATCCGCGCCATGCACCGCATGGGCGACGGCGTCGCAGCATGTGTGCGCGTGGTCGTCGCCGTGCTCGTGCGTGTCGGCGCCGTGGACGAGCACGCCCGCGAGTAGCGGGGTGAAGGCGGCGTTGCCGTCGCACGCACAGGCGATCCACGGTGCCTGCACCGCCAGCAGGGCCAAGACGGTCAGCAGGGTGCCCGTGGTGCGCATGCGGGTATCAGCCTGCCCCAGCGCGGAGGCGCCTGCAAGAAGTGCCTTCAGGCGAGGTTCAGGCGCCGCTGGGTCCTCAATCACCGCCGATGCGGCGGAAGCGACCCTTGCCGACGTAGGCGATGGCTTCGAGCAGGCGCGGGTCGTACTCACCCAGGCCGATGCAATGGACCTCGACGTGGCGGAAGAGGTTGAGGCGCCGCAGGTCGTCGAGCAGCCACGATGCAATGGCATACGGGCCGTAGAAGGTGGCCTTCTGGCCCGCGGTCACGGCACCCGTCTCCGGGTCGCCCGGCTTGTTGTCGGGATCCAGGGTGTCGCGCATGGGCCAGTCGTCCCAGGTCGGCTCGCCATCCGAGAGCAGGAAGACCGTGTCGGCGCCGTTCGCGAACGTGCGCTCGTCCACGTACTCGTGTTCCTTCACGAGGCCCTTCGTGCGGACCTTGAAGGCGCGATGCAGCCCGCCGTGCATGTTCGTGTAGCCGCGCAGCGTGCCGTGGGGGCGCCCGCTCCGCGGGGGTCCCGCGACGATCCGCTCCAACTCGGCGATGGCCTTCTCGACGTTGTCGCTCGTGGCGCGCCGCAGTCCGGGCGTGGCCGCGAGCGGCGCGGCCTCGCTGCCGAACGTGACGACGGAGAACATCTGACCCGGTCGCAGGCCGCGCAGCGAGAGCTTGAGGAACGCCCGCGCTGCGTCGAAGCGCGTCTTGATGAGCGGCCACGGGAGTCGCGCGACGGCGTCGTCCTTGGCGGGCGGCTGTTTGCCGGGGTCCCGCTTGGGATCGCCGTTCGCGGCCTTCTTCGATGGACCTGTGACAACAGGCGTGCGCGGCAGCGGGCCGGCGGCGGGCGTCTTCTTGAGATCCTCGATCTCCTTGCCGGTGAGCGGCGTGAGCATGCTGTCGGACAGGTCGAGGACGTAGACGACGCGACCGCCCGAGCCCTCGAGGCCGAGGAACACGGGCCCGCCCCGCGGTCCGTAGCGATCGTCTTCGGGCGGCGGAGGCGTCTTCGACGGGCGGTGCTCGAGGCGCGCCAGCCACGGCTCGGCCGTAAGCGGGTGCTTGTCCGCATGCCACACGCGCGCAAGGCGCCTTGCGATGGCGAGCTTCGTCCGCTCCTGCGTCGCGCGATCGTCCATGTACGGGATGAGCCGCGCCGCCGCGTCCCGCCACGGCTGCTTGCTGCGCTGCTTGCGCTCGATCCAGAGCACCTCGGCGGCGGCCTCCAGCAGCAGGGCGCGGTCGAACGGCTTCGCAGGCAAGTCTGCGAGCAGACGCAGCAGCACCGGCAGCGTGTTCTCGTCGCCCGTCGTGGCCAGTGCCAGCAGGGCGGCGGCGCGCAGCGTTCCAGCGCGCTTGCTCTGCAGCGCGGCGATCAGTTCGAGGGGGCCCTCGTTCTTGTGCTCGACGGCGAGGGTCCGGTACCAGAGCCACGCGTCGCGCGGCTTGGCGTGCTTGCGGCGCAGGGCCCGAAAGGCCTTGGCGTGGGGCGGGGCCTCGAAGTGGTCGCTGCAGATGGAGGCCAGGAGGTACTGCACCTGGTCCTTCGGCACCTCCGGCCGCGCGTAGCTCTTCATCAGGATGGACAGGGCGCGCACGTCGCGCGTCTTCGCGAAGTTCACCCGTCCCCGATGGCGCATGTAGAGCGACGGGCGCTCCATGTAGCGCTCGTAGCGTTGCTTCTGCGCCTTGTACTCGTCGGCGGCCAGCGCCTGGGCGGAGCCGAGCAGCGCGAGCAGGAGGACAGGGAGGGTGCGAGAGATGGTCACGGGTGTGATCTTATGCGGGCTCGTACGGGCATTGCCGTCCTCGGATGGGACGGGATTGCCAAGAGGCCGTAGGGGCGACCCGAGCGAACCCCGTGGGGGTGAGCGGGTGGCCGCCCATCGAAGAAGACAAACCGCAGAGGCGCAGAGAGCGCAGAGGACTGGCCATCGGACGGTTACGCGGCACGCCGCCCGAACGCTGGATTGGGCGCGGTGGGGGACGTCGGACGGTTACGCGGCACGCCGCCCGAACGCTGGATCGGGCGCGGTGGGGGACGTCGGACGGTTACGCGGCACGCCGCCCGAACGCTGGATTGGGCAGCCAC
>JAHEIK010000118.1 GCA_024639415.1 Planctomycetota bacterium | reverse complement strand
TCGCCCTGTCCTGGTACCTCGACGGCCGCGCAGCGCT
The DNA here is from genome assembly GCA_024639415.1 of Planctomycetota bacterium. GTDB lineage: Bacteria > Planctomycetota > PLA2 > PLA2 > JAEUHO01 > JAHEIK01. The sequence goes on along the minus strand of JAHEIK010000118.1, from coordinate 9,457 downwards.
CGTCTTCGGCTCACACACGCACGTGCCGATCGCGGACGCGATCGTGCGCCCCCAGGGCACCGCCTACATCACCGACGCGGGCATGACCGGGCCGTACGACGGCGTCATCGGCCGCATCAAGGAAGCGGTGCTCAAGAAGATGCGCCTCAACGTGCACGAGGCCTTCACCGTGGCGCGTGGCGACGTGCGTCTCGGCGCAGTGTACGTCGAGGTCGACGAGTCGACGGGCAAGGCCGTCTCGTGCGAAGGCCTGTGGCTGCCGGTGCCCGAGGGCGCCGAGTGACCGCGGGCGCCACCCGCACCGCACCCGACGGATCGGCGATCCTCACGATCGGGGAACTGACGAGCGAGATCCGCGGCGTCCTCGACGCCACGTTCGGCGACGTCTGGGTCCAGGGCGAGATCTCGCAGCCGCGGCGTCCCGCCTCCGGCCACGTCTACCTCACGCTCAAGGACGACCAGGCGGTGCTGCCGGCCGTCATCTGGCGCACGACGGCGGCGCGCCTGCGCTTCCAGCCCGAGGACGGGCAGGAGGTGCTCGTGCGCGGCGGCATCGACGTGTACCCACCGCACGGCCGCTATCAGCTGATCATCCGGCGGCTCGAGCCGCTGGGCGAAGGCGCGCTCCGTCTCGCCTTCGAGCAGATGCGCGCGAAGCTCGCAGCCGAGGGGCTCTTCGATGACGAGCGCAAGCAGGCGCTGCCATCCATGCCGCGTCGCATCGCACTCGTCACGAGCCGCACCGGTGCAGCCGTGCGCGACATGGTGACCGTGATCCGGCGGCGCTTCCCGCGAGTGGCCATCCTGCTCGTGCCCACGCGCGTGCAGGGCGAGGGCTCGGCGCGCGAGGTCGCCGCCGCCTTGCAGCGTGCCGACACGCAGTCAGGCGCCGACGTGATCATCGTCGGCCGCGGCGGTGGCTCGCTCGAAGACCTCTGGGCGTTCAACGAAGAGGTCGTGGCGCGTGCGATCCACGCCTGCCGCACGCCCGTGGTGTCCGCCGTCGGCCACGAGACCGACACCACGATCGCCGATCTCGTCGCCGACGTGCGTGCGCCTACACCGTCCCAAGCCGGTGAGCTCGTCGTGCCCGTGCGCGCGGAGCTGCTGCAGGTGCTCGAGCAGGAGCGCGCGCGCCTGGCGCATCGCATGCGCGTGCGCCTCGAGCGCGCGTGGCAGCGCGTCGAGGCCCTGGGCGACCGGCCGGCCCTGCGCGAGGCCGGTGCCTTGACGGCCCCGCTGCGGCGGGCGCTGGACTCGCTGCACGAGCGGCTGGCGGCGAACGCGCCCTCGGCGCAGCTCGCGCGCCGCAAGGCGCAGGTCGAGGACCTCGGCGAGCGGCTCGAAGCGCCCATCCGCCGTCGGATGGAGCGCGCGACGGAGGCGGCCCAGCAGGGCCGGCTCCAGCTGGACCGTGCCGCCAAGCTGCTCTGGGAGCGCTCGGACCGCCGGCTGACGGCGTTCGAGGATCGCCTGCGGGCGCTGTCGCCGCTGGCCGTGCTCGGCCGGGGCTATGCGATCGCGCGCCGCATCGAGACTTCCGGAAGCGAGGGGGCCGTCGTACGTTCGGCCGCCGACATCGTGCCGGGTGAGCGCCTGCGGGTGCGCCTGCGCGACGGCGCGATCGACAGTCGCGTGGAGGCGGTCGATCCGAGCGCCGAAGAGGAGATGCCGTGAACACACCCCTGCTGCGCATCGGTTCGCGTGCGAGTGACCTCGCACGGGCCCAGGCCGAGTGGACCGCCGGCCGTCTCGAGTGCTGCACGGCCCTCGTCTGGATCAAGAGCACCGGCGACCAGGACCAGACCACGGAGCTGGCCGAGTTCGGCGGCGTGGGCGTGTTCACAGTCGAGCTGCACCGCGCGCTGTTCGACGACCGCATCGACCTCGCAGTCCACAGTCTGAAGGACCTTCCGGCGGGCGACGAGGAGGGCATCCAGCTCGCGGGCGTGCCCGTGCGCGAGGACGTGCGCGACACGATCGTGGCTCGCGACGGCTTGACCCTGGAGACGCTGCCGGCGGGTGCCAGGGTCGGCACCGGCAGCCCGCGCCGGGTTGCGCAGCTCAAGCGCGCACGGCCAGACCTCGACTTCGTCGGCATCCGCGGCAACGTCGACACGCGGCTGCGCAAGGTGCGCGAGGGTGAGGTCGATGCCGTCGTGCTTGCCTACGCAGGCCTGCGCCGTCTCGGCCTCGACGGCAACGTCACGCAGGTCCTGGATCCCGAGGTGTGTGTCCCGGCGGCGGGCCAAGGTGCCCTCGGCTACACGATCCGGGCGAACGATGCGCGCGCGGAAGAGTGCGTCGCGCCGCTGCGCGACGTCAAGGCCGCAGCGTGCACCGCGGCGGAGCGCGCCGCACTGCACGCCCTCGGCGCCGGCTGCCACGCACCGGTAGGTGCGAACGCCGTCGTCGAGGACGGTCGCGTGCGCCTGCACGTGCGCATGTGCTCGCTCGACGGCACGCAGTGCTTCGAGTCCCGCGGCGAAGGCGGTCTCGGCGAAGCGGCCGACATCGGGCGGCGCTGCGCAGAGGACCTCCTGGGCCAGGGGGCGGGGCCGCTGCTGGAGACCGAGTGACGGCTGCCGTGCCGGTCGTCTGGGTCGTCGCCGGCCGTGAGACCGCCGAGTCGTGGGTGACCGCGCTGCGCACGCAGGGCTGCGCCGCGGGTGCGCTCGTGTGGGCCGAGGCGCGCATGACGCCGCCCACGGCACTGCCCGAGGCCGATCTCGTGCTGTTCACCAGTCGGCGCGCCGCGCTGGCCCTGCCCGAGGGCGCAGGCGCAGATCGCCCCGCGGCTTGCGTCGGCGCGGGCACGGCCAGCGCGGCCCGTGCACGCGGCTTCGACGTCGTGCTCGTGGGCGAAGCGGGTGGCTCCGACCTGGCGGCGCGCATCCTGGCAGAGCGTCCGGAAGCCAGGCAGGTGCTCTTCCTCTGCGGGCAGGACGCGCGCCGCGAAGCCCCCGACGCGCTGCGTGCCGGAGGCGTCGCCGTCGAGAGCCTGCCCGTCTACGCGATGGAGCCGGCGCCGGACTTCGGCATGCATGTCGCCAGGTCCCCCGAGCCGGCCGCCGTAGTGCTGGGCAGTCCCAGGGCCGCGGACGCGTTGGCAGAAGCCCTGCAGGCGGTGGACCGCACGCTCCCGGAGGATGCGGTCGTCGTCGTGCTGGGGGCGGTGACGGCCGAGCGCGCCACCGAGCGCTTTGGACGGTACGTTGCGCGCGCGTCGAGCACCGATGCGGACGGGCTCGCCGGAGCCGTCCGCGCTGCACTCGATCGCTCGCAAGCATGAGGACGGACGCATGACCACACCGACGGACGGCATCGGCCCCAAGAGCCGTGCCTTGAACGAGATCACCGCACGCCTGTTCCCGGGCGGCGTGTCCAGCCCGGTACGCGCGTTCCGCGGCGTGGGCGGCGAGCCGCCGGTCATCGCGAGCGCGAAGGGTGCCCTGCTGACCGACGTCGACGGTCGTGAGTACGTCGACATGATCGGTGCGTGGGGGCCGATGATCCTCGGCCACGGCCATCCCGAGGTCGAAGACGCCATCATCGCGCGCATCAAGCGCGGCATCATGACGGGGACGCCCTCGCCGGACGAGGCCGACCTCGGCCAGCTCGTCGTCGAGATGCTGCCCGCCGTCGAGCGCTTGCGCTTCGTCGTCTCGGGCACCGAGGCGTGCATGTCGGCTTTGCGTCTCGCGCGCGGGGCGACCGGCCGCAACAAGGTGATCAAGTTCGAGGGCTGCTACCACGGCCACGCGGACGCCTTCCTCGCGAGCGCGGGCTCAGGCGCGCTGACCTTCGGCACGCCCGACAGTCCCGGCGTGCCGCCGGATGTCGCACGCGACACGATCGTCGTGCCCTACAACGACCTCGAGGCGGTCAAGACGGCGTTCGCCGAGAACGCCGGCGAGGTCGCTGCGCTCTTCGTCGAGCCGGTGACCGGCAACATGGGTCTGATCGAGCCGGGCGAGGGCTTCCTCGCGGGTCTGCGTAGCGTGTGCGACGAGCAGGGCGCACTGTTGGTGTTCGACGAGGTGATGACGGGCTTCCGCGTGCACCGCGGGGGCGCGCAGGCGCTCTACGGCATCAAGCCCGACCTCACCACGTTCGGCAAGGTCATCGGTGGCGGGTTGCCCGTCGGCGCGTACGGCGGCCGCTCCGACCTCATGGCGCAGATTGCGCCCGAGGGTGCCATCTACCAGGCCGGCACGCTGGCCGGCAGTCCGGTGGCGATGACCGCGGGCTACCAGACCCTCTCCGTGCTGCGTCGCGAGGGCGTGTTCGAGCAGATCGCCGCCACGGCGGCGCGCCTCGCGGCTGCGCTCGCCGACGAGGCACGCGCCGCGGGTGTGCCCGCGACGGGCCTCAGCGTCGGCGGGATGATGGGCTTGTGGTTCGCTGACAGCGCGCCGAGCAATCTGGCCGAGGCGCAGGCGACGGACCTCGAGCGCTTCCGGCGCTACCACGGTCTGATGCTCGACCGGGGCGTGCATCTGCCGCCGAGTCCCTTCGAGGCGTGGTTCGTCAGCCTGGCGCACGACGAAGCGATCGTCGACCGCATCCTGACGGCACACCGCGACGCGCTCAGCGCTCTCTAGTAGACGACGGGCTGCTTCAGACCTTGCGTGCGACAACGACGAGCTCGTCGTTGTCGTGTGCCCTCGCTGCCGGGTAGGGCCAGGCCGCTTCGACAGCCAAGCCCGCGGCAGCGACTTCGTCGTGCAGGCCATCCACGGTCGCGAAGTACCGTGAGGCAACACCGTCGTGCACCAGGCACCGCGTCGCGGGATCGAAGGTGCCGACGGCGCCCTCGTGAGGTTCGCCGACCATGCTCAGGATGACGAACACGCCGCCCGGGCGCAGGACGCGTGCGACTTCCGAGAACAACCTGCGCCGATCTCCCAACACGATGCAGTGCAGGCAGTGACCATCCACGACGACGTCGAACTGCTCGTCAGACCAGGGAAGCGCCAGCACGTTGCCTGCGCGCAGATCCAGGGCCAGCCCCGCCTCGGCCGCACGAGCGCGACCCAGGGCGATGGCGACCGGGACGATGTCCATGCCCGCGATGCAGAACGCCGCATCCTGCGCGAGTTCCACGGTGAGGCAGGCATCGCCGCAACCCAGTTCCAGCATGTGACCCCGGCGCGGCGCAGAAGGCAGGTCCAGCGCGCGCCGCACCTGGCCGAGCATGGCTCGCGTTTCGTCCGGCGTTGACCAGCCCGGCTCCTGTCCTGCGGCAACGCGGCGGTAACGACCCGCGTGGACGCCAAGATAGTCACTGCGCGCGCTGGGCATGGCTTGCTTCCGTCGTCCTGGACCGTCAGGCCTTGTGATAGTGGGACTTGCCGTCCAGCAGGGCGCCGAGTGCGTTGCGCGTGTCCACCACCAGCGGGGCCTCGCGCGCAATCAACTCCCAGTCGAAGGCGTCGTGGTCCGTCGCGACGACCACGGCGTCGTAGCCGGTCAGCGTCGCAGCGTCGAGCGGCACCGAGGCGTACACGGACATGTCGTGCTCGCGCATCTTGTGGCCGCGCGCGACGTGCGGGTCCGAGTACTCGACGTGGGCGCCGAGCGCCTCGAAGCCCTTGATGAGGGCGATGGCGGGCGACTCGCGGACGTCATCGACGTTCGGCTTGTACGCCAGGCCGAGGATCAAGACCTTGGAGCCCTTCAGGGCCTTGCCTGCTTCGTTGAGCGCGAGCATCGTCTTGTGGACGACGTAGTCGGGCATGCGGTGGTTGATCTCGCCTGCCAGTTCGATGAACTTCGTCGGGTGGCCGGCCTTGCGTGCGACCCAGGTGAGGTAGTAGGGATCGATCGGGATGCAGTGCCCGCCGAGGCCCGGCCCCGGCGTGAACTTCATGAAGCCGAAGGGCTTCGTCGCCGCGGCGTCGATGACCTCCCACACGTCGATGCCCAGGCCGTCGAGGATCAACTTGAGCTCGTTGACCAGGGCGATGTTGACCGCGCGGAAGATGTTCTCGAGCAGCTTGGCCGACTCGGCGACCTCGGCGCTGGAGACGTGGTGCACGCTCTCGATCGCCGCCGTGTAGAGCTTGAACGCGGCTTCGCCCGACGCCTCGCAGGTGCCGCCCACGAGCTTGGGGATGCTGCTGGTGCTGAAGCCCTCACGACCCGGGTCTTCGCGCTCCGGGCTGTAGGCGAGCAGGACGTCCTGGCCGGGGACCATGCCCGCGCCGGCCAGGATGTTGCCCATCAGCTCGCGCGTCGTGCCCGGATAGGTCGTGCTCTCCAGGATGATCAACTGTCCAGGCCGCGCCACGCGCGCGACGCTCGCCGTCGACTTCTCGACGTAGGACAGATCCGGCTCGTTGTGCTCGCCGAGCGGCGTGGGCACGCAGATCAGGACGGCGTCGGCCTCATGGATGCGCGCGAAGTCCGTGGTGCCCTCGAAGAGGTCGCTGTCGCGCATGGTGCTGGTCATCTCGTCACCGAGATGGCGCAGGTAGTTCTCGCCACGCTCGATGGACTCGAGCTTGGCGGGATCCGTGTCGAAGCCGAGCACGGGAAAGCCCGCGGCCAGGAAGGCCGACGCGAGTGGCAGGCCTACGTAGCCCAGGCCCAGGATCCCGACGACGGCGGTGCGATCTTCGATCTTCGCGATCAGGGCGCGCGTCTCGGCGCTGCGCTGCGACATGGCGGAATCCTCCGGTCTGGATGCGCGATGCGCGCATGGTAGATCCCATCGACCGGGGCGTGAGCTTCCTTGTGCTCCAATGTGGGACGGATTGAGCAGAAGCCGCTGGTGACCCGATCAGCGGCCCAGATACGGACGCAGCGTGGTCCGCGCGCGCCGGATCATCCAAGGGATCTGCTTTGCCAGACCCGGGTTGTCGCGGCGGCTTGCAAGCCAGCCCACCATGCTGAAGTTGCGCGCCACGACGAAGGCCTCCGCGCAGTCGAGGTCTCCGTCGTCAAACGGCAGCACGCGCCGGTAGCCCTCGAGGAACGCGCCCATGACCTTCTCGTAGGCGGGCGTGCGCCAGACCGGCATGACGGCCGCGACGACGATGTCGTAGAGGTACCAGCCGAAGCCGCAGTCGTCGAAGTCGATGGTGCCGAGCGCGTCGCCTTGGCGCACGACGTTGCCCGCATGCAGGTCGGCATGGACCAGGCCCCAGCGCCTCCGCCCCTTGCCGAACTCCGCCAACTGCTCCAGGGCACGGTCGCGCGCGCTTGTCAGCAGCTCTCGATCCGGTCGGCGGAGCCCGGGCGTCTCGAAGGGGTCGCCGAAGGCCGGGGCGCTCAAGAGCTCGGTCTCGTCCCAGCGGCGGCGGGTGAAGCCGGCCGGGCGGCGCCAGGAGCGACCGTGGGCGTGCAGGCTCGCCGTCAGCTCGCCGAGGCGCTTCCAGTAGCCGGGCGCGCGGCGCCTGCCCACGATGGCTCCGTCCATCCACTCCAGCAGCACGCAGCTGCGCGTGCCCGGCACGCCTGCGTCATCCACGCGCTGTACGTGCTCGCCGTCGCGCCCGCGCCGCGGCACGGGCACGGTGAGTTCGGTGTCCTGCGCCAGGGCCGCCAGCCACTGCATCTCGGAGCGGATCGTGGCCGGGCTCTGGTAGTCCAGCCGGTGGATTCGCAACGCGAAGCTGCGACCCGACCCGTCCCAGGTTCGGAAGACCGTGTTCTCGCCGTGGCCACACAGCTTCAGCGGAGCGTCGCGCCGGAGGCGGAAGCGCGGCAGGACGCGCCGGGCGAGGGCGCGCATGCGCATGACCTGACCGCGGTAGGTCAGCGTCTCGAAGGGGCGCGTTGTCGGCTGCACGAATGCAACACCCTAGTCGCAAGCCGCCTGCTCGTAGACTGCCCCTGTCGATGAGGACTTCTTTGCTGCTACCTGTGCTCGGGCTCGCCCTGGTCGTGGTCGCGCTGCTCACCCACTCGTCGGGCGACCAGCCGATCGGAGCCGGAGGAGAAGCCGCGCTTGATGGCGAAGAGCAGGCCGTCCTCGTGCCCCTCTCCGGGACGAATCCCTCTCATGTCGTCGGCGCGAGCACGTTCTACAGGTTCCGCTTCCTCACCCTGGGGGAGGGCTTCACGGCGCCTACGGTGCCTGGCACCCCAGCGAGCCTGGCAGCGGTCGATCGGAAAGGGCGCGCGCACCACGCGGAGCGGCGCTTCCGCTCCGCGGCACGCGCGTTCCAGGCGGCAGGGGCTCAGGCGCAGCAGCAGAAACGTCACCGCTTCGAGGAAGGCGTGCGCCTGCGTGCGCTCTCCTGCTATCAGCGCCTCGGCGAGCACGCGGAGATGCTCGCGACGGCGCGGCGCATCCATGGCCTGCGCATGCGGCGGAACGAGAGTCTGGGGGCTGCCCGGAGCCGCAGCGACCTCGGCGTCGTCTACGGCATGCTCGGCAACCACGCGCGCGCCCTCGACAACCTGGGGTCGGCGGCGACGGCGTTCGGCCGCTTCGGCATGAAGCGACTCCGCGCACATGCGCTGGCATCCATGGGCTTGATCCATCTGAGACGCTCCGAGTACGGCCTCGCCCTGGATGTCCTGGAGGAAGCGGGGCGCTTGTTGGCCGGCACCCGCAATCGGACACGCAAGGCCTATGTGCTGAACATCCACGGCAGCGTGCATCAGAGCCTCGGGGACACCCAGCGGGCCCGCACGCTGTACCGTGAAGCGCTCACCCTCTACGGCGAGGAGCGCAGCGACGATCGTGCCGACGTCCTGGGCAACCTGGGGAGCATCCACTTCCACCTCGGCGAGTACGACGACGCCCTGCAGAGCTACGAGGAGGCGCGCGCGATCTACGAGGCGCATCACGAGTACGCCGGCACGGCCCGCGCCCTGTTCAGCCAGGGTCGGGTGAAGAAGGTGCAGGGCGGCTATCACACGGCGCTCGAGATCTACGGACGCGCCCTGGACTTGCAGGATGCGGAGTCGAGCGAGGCGGCGCGGACGCGCTGCGCCATGGCCGAGACGCTCCTCGCCATGGGGCGCACGGACGACGCCTTCCACGAACTCGACACGGCGATGGAGAGCGTCGGAAGCGGGACGGCGCGCATCGTGCGCGTCGAGCTGCTCGTCGTGCATGCGCTGGCCTGGATGCGAAAGAAGTCTCCGGAGCGCGCAATCCAGAAGATCCGCCGAGCGCTCGACGTGCTCATGGAGGTTACGTCGGGGCTCGCCGACGAGCACGTCATGGGCCTGCGGGACCATCGCGGCTGGGTGTTCGATGCCGGGCTCGCCGTTGCACTGCGCACGGGTCGCGTGGACTTGGCCGTGGAGTTCCTCGAGCACGGGCGGGCAGGTGCGCTGCTGGAGGGCCTCGGTGGACGCGGCGGGCGGCGCGGCCTTCCGCCCGGCTTGCTGGAGGCCGAGCTCGCAGCGAGTCAGCGACTTGCCGCGGCGGGACGCGCCTACCTCGCGGCGCGCGCAGAGCGGCAGCGGCAGACGCTGCGCCAGGCCGTGGCGGAGC
>JAHEIK010000001.1 GCA_024639415.1 Planctomycetota bacterium | reverse complement strand
AGGTCTCGGACTGGGAGGGCGTCAACGTCCTCGAGGCGAACAAGCCCATCATCAAGCACCTCAAGGACGCGGGGGTGCTGGTCCGGCACGAGACGTACGAGCACAACTACCCGCACTGCTGGCGCACCGACAAGCCCTTGATCTACAAGGCGCTGAGCTCCTGGTACGTGCGCGTCACGGACTTCCGCGACCGCATGGTCGAGCTCAACCAGCAGATCCGCTGGATCCCGGAGCACATCAAGGACGGCCAGTTCGGCAAGTGGCTCGAGGGTGCGCGCGATTGGTCGATCAGCCGCAACCGCTTCTGGGGCACGCCGATCCCCGTGTGGCGCAGCGACGACCCGAACTACCCCCGCGAGGACTGCTACGGCAGCCTCGACGAGATCGAGCGCGACTTCGGCGTGCGTCCGACGGATCTGCACCGTCCGCACATCGACGAGCTGGTGCGTCCCAACCCGGACGATCCGACCGGCAAGAGCATGATGCGGCGCGTGCCCGAGGTGCTCGACTGCTGGTTCGAGTCCGGTTCCATGCCGTACGCGCAGGTGCACTACCCGTTCGAGAACAAGGAGTGGTTCGAGCACCACTTCCCGGCCGACTTCATCGTCGAGTACATCGCCCAGACGCGCGGCTGGTTCTACACGATGGTCGTGCTCGCCACGGCGATCTTCGACAGGCCGCCCTTCAAGAACTGCATGTGCCACGGCATCGTGCTCGACGCCGAGGGGCGCAAGCTCAGCAAGCGCTACAGCAACTACCCCGATCCTGAGGTCGTCTTCGAGGAGCAAGGTGCGGACGCGCTGCGCTGGTACCTGATGTCTTCGACGATCCTGCGCGGCGGCGACATCCGCATCGACGAGCAAGGCGCCGGCATCGGCGAAGTCGTGCGGCTCGTGATCAACCCGATCTGGAACGCGTACTACTTCTTCACCCTGTACGCCAACATCGACGGCACCCAGGCTGCGTTCCGCACGGACTCCGAGCAGCTGCTCGACCGCTACATCCTCGCCAAGACGCGGGAGCTGGTGGAGAGCGTGACGTCCGAGATGGACGACTACGACCTCGCCGGTGCGTGCGCCGACATCACGGCGTTCATCGACGCGCTGAACAACTGGTACATCCGCCGCAGCCGCGGTCGCTTCTGGAGCGAGGGCGCCAGCCAAGACAAGCGGGACGCCTACGACACGCTGTACACGGTGCTCGTGACGCTGTCGAAGGTGGCTGCGCCGCTGCTGCCCTTGATCTCCGACGCCGTCTATACGGGACTCACGGCCGAGGCGAGCGTGCATCTGGCGGACTGGCCCGAGGCGAGCGCGTTCCCCGAGGACCATGGGCTCGTCGCGGACATGGACCGCGTCCGCGAGGTCTGCTCGACCGCGCTCGCGCTTCGCGAGGAGCACGGCCTGCGTACGCGTCTGCCGCTGGCCGCGCTCACGGTGGCGGGGCACGACGCCACCCGCCTCGAGGCCCTACGGCACCTCATCCGGAGTGAGGTCAACGTCAAGGACGTCGAGCTGACCGAGGACCTGGAGGCACACGCGACCTACGTGCTCTCGCCCGATCGCCGCGCACTGGGCCCCAAGCTCGGGAAGGCGATGAAGGACGTCCTCGCCGCCGTGCGCAGCGGCGATTGGACGCGGAGCGACGACGGCACCGTCGCGGCCGGGGGCCAGGTGCTTCAGCCCGGGGAGTACGAGCTCAAGCTCGAGTCCAAGGCCGGCGAGACGAGTGCCGCGCTCAAGAGCAACGACGCCGTCGTCGTGCTCGACATCGTGGTCACGCCCGAGCTGGAGGCCGAGGGCTGGGCTCGCGACCTCGTGCGCAAGGTGCAGCAGGCGCGCAAGGAAGCCGACTTCGACGTGACGGACCGCATCGTCCTGGCCGTCGACGTGCACGCAGGCTGCCGGGCTGCCGTCGAGGCGCATGAGGCCTACATCCGCGAGCAGGTGCTGGCGGATGAGGTCGTCTACGGCGCGCCCGAGGACGGCATGTTCATCGTGGCGACGTCCCTGGGCGAGGGCGACCTCACCCTCGGTCTGCGCCGATCCTCCACCTCGTGATCCCGGTCGCGGCGCCCTTGAAGTAGAGTCGGGGCGGCGCGGGGGCGCCTGGGCGGTGACGATGCGGATCCTGCTGGCCGAAGACAACGAGATCAATCAGCAGTTGGGCGTGCGCTTGCTCCAGCGGCAGGGGCACGAGGTCACGCTCGCTCGCGACGGCGAGGAGGCCCTGCAGCGGGTGATCGCCTCGCCGAACGGCTTCGACCTCGTCCTGATGGACATGCAGATGCCGATCATGGACGGCGTCGCGGCCACAGCCGCGATCCGGCGCCATGAGGCGGAGTGTGGCGGCCGCATTCCGATCATCGCCCTGACGGCGCACTTCGGGCCGGACAAGCTCCAGCGCTGTCTCGACGCCGGGATGGATGCTGGGGTGACCAAGCCTATCGACATCGCGGAACTCGAGGCAGCCATGGCCGCGGTGGTCGGCGAGGGGAGCGCGGAGGTCCCCACGCCGCAGGAGCCGAGCACCGTCCTGGGATGGGATGCGGCGCTGGATCTGGTGCTCGGCGACGAGGCGTTGCTGTGCCAGATGGCGACCCTGTTCCTCGAGCGGTCCGACGGTATGCTCGCCGAGGTCGAGGACGCCCATCAGCGGGGCGCGGCCTACGAGCTGGAGCGCGCCGCGCACAAGCTCAAGGGCTCGGTCGGCAACTTCGGTGCGGCGGAGGCGATCCAGGCCGCCGAGCGCGTGGAGGACGCAGCAGAAGCGGGCGACCTCGCAGCCGCCTCCGACCTGCTCGAGCCTCTGCGCGTGAGCATCGCGGACGTCTGCAGCGAGCTGCGGCGGCGCGTCGCGGGGGCGGGTGCGTGAAGATCCTCGTCGCCGACGATGACGCGGTCACGCTCAGGCGCCTGCAGGGCGTGCTGGCGTCGGACGGCCACGACGTGCTGGTCGCTGAAGACGGTCTCACGGCGTGGGCGCTCTATCAGGCCGAGCGGCCTGCCATCGTGGTCTCGGACTGGATGATGCCTGCCTTGGACGGACCCGGGCTCGTCCGCCGCATCCGCTCCCTCGAGGACGACGGCTATGCGTACATCGTCCTCCTGACCTCGAAGCGCGGGACCGAGGATCTGGTCACAGGCATCGAGGCGGGTGCCGACGACTTCCTGAGCAAGCCGTTCGACCCGACCGTCCTCCGCGCTCGGCTGCGCGCAGGGATGCGCATCGTCGAGTTGCAGCGCGACCTCGCGGCCCGCAACGCGGAGCTGCGGACGGCCAATGCGCGAATGTCCGAGGACCTCGCCGCCGCGGCGGAGATCCAGCACTCCCTCTTGCCGATCGAGCTGCCACGCTTCACGACAGTCGAGTTCGCCTGGCGTCTGCGGCCGCGCACGGAGCTGGCCGGAGATGTCCTCAACGTGTTTCCCCTGGACGCAGGGCACGCAGGCTTCTACCTGCTCGACGTCAGCGGGCACGGTGTGCCCGCGGCGCTGATGGCCGTCACGCTGAGCCGCACCCTGGTGGCCGATCCCAACCAATCGACCGTGCTCATGCGGAAGGATCACGTCGACTCCCGGCCGCGCCTTGCGCCTCCCGCTGAGGTCGCGCGGCGCCTCAACGACCGCTTCGCCAAGCGTTCGACGCGGGGGCAGTTCTTCACGCTCTTCTACGGCGTCCTCGACCTGCGGACGCTCGAGCTGCGCTACGTCTCGGCCGGTCACCCGGGCGCCGTTCTCGTGCGCGGCGGCGACGCGCCGGGACTGCTTGACGCTACAGGGCCGCCCATCGGTGTGGCGCCGAGCGTGCGCTATGTGGAGCGCAGCATCACGCTCAAGCCGCGCGAGCGCCTGTACGTCTACAGCGACGGATTGAGCGAGGCACGCAATCCGGAGGGTGCCAACTTCGGTGTGGAGCAGCTGGCGCGGACCCTGGATGACGACCGCGCCATTCCGCTCGACGAGACCCTGGAGCGCCTCACGAACTCGGTCGACGAGTGGACGGGCAAGCCCGGCTTCGAGGACGACGTCTCGTGCTTGGCTCTCGAGGCAGGTCAGCAGCCCGGCTGATCGCTCCCGTCGCACAGCGCGGCGAGGCGCTCGAGCACCCGCTCGAGGAGTGCCTCGGCATCGTCCAGCCGCGCCGCTGCGTCCTTCGGCTCTGCCTCCTCCAGAGACCTGAAGGCCGCGGCCATCGCCGGGATGCATGCCGCCGCGCTCGAGCCCCGGGCGCCGTGTGCAAGTCGCGTGATTTCGGTGCCGTCCTTCACCTCGATCGCAGCTCGCAGCGCGGCGAGTTCCTTGCGTACGCCGTCCTCGTAGAACGTGGCGAACTCCTTGGGGCTCCAGCCACAGTCCTCTGCGACGGCGCGCAGGGCGGGCATGTCGACCAGCGGCGGCGGGCCATCGTGAGGATCAGTGTCCCGCATCGGTGCCGTCGCCGGGAACCAGGGCTGCGATCTTGGCCAGGAGCGCTGGTAGATCGATCGGCTTCGTAGCGTAGTCGTCGCAGCCCGCCTCCACAGCCTTCTCCCGGTCGCCATCCATCGCGTGAGCCGTGAGCGCGATCACGGGGATCGCGGCCGTCGCGGCGTCGGCCTTGAGGCGTCGCGTGGCTTCCCACCCGTCGATCTCGGGAAGGCTCAAGTCCATCAGGATCAGCTCAGGCTGCTCCGCTCGCGCGGTGTCGATACCCGAGCGCCCATCGCCGGCCGTGAGGATCGTGTGGCCGCGGCGGGCCAGTCGCCTCGAGAGCATGTCGAGGTTCATGGCGTTGTCTTCGACGATCAGGATCCTCGCCATCCAGGCAGCGCCCCTTTCGATGAACCATGGTGCCTGATGGGCGCGGGGCGCGCATCCCCTTCCCCGGTAGAGGAGGCGTTTCGGCAGGGAAGGCCCGCTTCTCCTACACTCGCCTGCATGTCGATCCGCAACCGGTTGCTGCTGGGCTACGTCGGGGTCATCGTGATCCTGATGGCTTCTGGCGCGCTGGTCATCGATCGCATGTCCGACGAGCTCGAGAGTGCGGTCCAGAGAGACGCGCAGGCGCTGTCGACGACGCTGCGCGAGAAGATCGATCAGGCCTTGCGCTCGCGCATCCAGTCTGTCCAGGCGTTCGCCGGTACCAGCTCGACGCTGCAGGACGCGCTGATTGCCTCCAACGCGGACTTCGCAAGGCAGGGCAGCGCGTCCGAGGTGCGCGCGCGGATCCAAACGATCGACGAGGCGTGGACGGCTGCGAAGGGACGGATCCCCCTCGCGCAGGAGTTGCTCGACAACGACGTCTCCGCGGCGCTGCGGCGCACGCTGGACTTCCACCACGAGAACGAAGGGCGGCCGGTCTTCGCCGAGATCTTCGTGACCGGGGCCTGGGGTGCGAACGTCGGGCAGACCGGACGGACGACCGACTATCTGCAGTCCGACGAGACCTTCTGGAAGGAGGCCTGGGCGCATGGCCTCTGGGTCAGCGACGAGGTGACGAAGGACGAGAGCGCGCAAGTGCACTCGCTCGACATCGGCGTGCGCGTGGACGGACCGGACGGGGTGCCCGTCGGCGTGCTGAAGGCCGTGCTGAACATCACCGACATCCGCGAGACGATCGACAGCTTCGCCCAGCGCAGCGGCCTGCGCGATGCGTTCCTCGAGCTCGTCGATGTCCAGGGCAGGATCGTCCATCGGCAGGGTGACGACGATGCGTTCGAGCGGGATCTCTCGTCACAAGAGGCCGTACGGCGCGTCACGCGCGGCGAGCAAGGCGCGGTCGTGGAGGCCATCGGCGGCACCCAGCTGCTGCGGGCGTTCGCGCCGGCCCCGGTCGGTGCGCCGCCGCCGCGCTGGTCCCTGGTTCTCAACCAGCGCACCTCGGTCGTGTTCAAGCACGCGGACGAGTTGCGGACGTGGATGGTCGGAGTCGGGATCCTCGCTTCGCTCGCGGCCACACTTCTCGGATTCTTCCTCTCCCGCAGCTTCGCCGGGGTCACGCAGCGCCTCGCCGCCACCAGCAAGGCCCTGGAGCAGAACGAGGCGCGCCTGCGCTCGGTCGTCGACGGTGCGGTGGACGGCATCGTCACGATCCGCAAGGACGGGACGATCGAGAGCGTCAACTCGGCCTTCAGCAGCGTCTTCGGCTACACCGAAGAGGAGATGCTCGGGCAGAACGTGCGCGTCCTCATGCTGGAGCCGCACGCCGGCAGGCATGACGCGTACATCCAGCGCTACCTCGCGACGGACGTGCCACACGTGATCGGTACCGTCCAACAGCTGCAGGGGCGCCGGAAGGACGGGACGGCGTTCCCGCTCGAGCTGGCGGTCAGCGAAGTCCGCGCCGGCGAGCTGCGTCTCTTCGTCGGCATTCTGCGGGACGTGACGGCCAGTCACGAGGCGCATGTGGCGCTGGAGGAGGCCAAGGAAGCGGCTGAGGCCGCCAGCCGCTCCAAGGGGCAGTTCCTGGCCAACATGAGCCACGAGCTGCGCACGCCGCTCAACGCCATCATCGGCTACGCCGAGATGGTGGGGGAAGAGCTCGAAGAGCGCGGCGAGCAGAAGCTCGTGTCGGACCTGGACAAGGTTCGCTCGGCCGGCAGGCATCTGCTCGGCCTCATCAACGACATCCTCGACGTCTCCAAGATCGAGGCCGGCCGCATGGAGGTGCATCTCGAGCAGGTCGAGATGGACGGCTTCCTCGAAGAGGCCATGGATACCGTGCGGCCTCTGATGGAGCAGAACGACAACGAGCTCGTGCTTGACGCACCCGCGGCGCTCGGCAGTGCGCCGATGGACGTGACGAAGCTGCGCCAGATCCTGTTCAACCTGCTCTCCAACGCCGCGAAGTTCACGCGTGCCGGCCTGGTCACGTTGCGCGCGCGCCGCATGGAGGGCCTCGGGCGCGACTGGCTCGAGCTGCGCGTCGAGGATACGGGCATCGGCATGACACCGGAGCAGCTCGAGCACGTCTGGGAGGCCTTCGCGCAAGCCGACGCCTCGACTACGCGCGAATTCGGCGGCACCGGACTCGGGCTCACGATCACGCGCAGCTTCTGCGAGATGTTGGGCGGGACGATCGACGTCGAGAGTCGTCGCGGCGAGGGCACCGCCTTCACGCTGCGCCTCCCTATCGTGGCGGAGGCGCAGGCGGAAGAAGCGCTCCCGGTGCAGGCCGCACCTCGCGAGAGCGCTCTGCCCGCGGGCACGCTCGACCAGGTGCTCGTGATCGACGACGATCCTGCGGCCCGCGAGCTGGTGCGGCGCTTCCTCGCGCGTCAGGGCATGGACGTCGTGGGCGCGGCCAGCGGACGCGAGGGTCTACGGTTGGCCGCGAAGCTGTTGCCGTCCGCGATCGTGCTCGACGTGATGATGCCCGGCATGGACGGCTGGGCCGTGCTGGACAAGCTGAAGGGCGATCCGCAGCTTGCGCACATCCCGGTGGTGATGCTCACGATGGTCGATGAGCGCAAGCTGGGCTTCGCGCTGGGTGTCGACGCCTACGTGACCAAGCCCGTGGACCGAGCGACGTTGACCGACGTCCTCGCCCAGTACCGCATGGAGCCCGCATCGCACCGGGTGCTCGTCGTCGAGGACGATGCGGACGCCCGCACCCTGTTGCGTCGACGCCTGACGAGCGCCGGTTGGCTGGTCACGGAGGCGCGGGACGGCCTGGATGCCCTGACCCTGATGCAGGGTGAGCGCCCAGACCTCATCCTGACCGATCTGATGATGCCCAGGATGGACGGCTTCGAGTTCGTGGATCACCTGCAGCGCGAGCCGATCTGGCGCGACATCCCGGTCATCGTCCTCACCTCGAAGGACATCACGGAGCAGGACGCGACGCGGCTGGAGGGGGCGATCGAGCATCTCCTGCAGAAGGGGGCGCACGATCGCGAGGCGCTGCTGGCCGAAGTCGGCCGCCTCGTCCGGACAGCCGTCCTCCGGCGCCGCGCGCTGTAGGCTACGCGCCGCATGATCCTGCTACCCATCGGCGACGAACCCAACGACCCCAAGCGCATCGCGTGGATGAACTACGCGCTGATCGCCGTGAACGTCTTGGCGTTCATCTGGATGCGGGCGACGTACACCACCGACGCCGCGTTCCGGGAGTTCGTAGGCGAGTACGGCTACACGCCCGCTGACGGCAGCGTCCAGACCATCTTCAGCAGCATGTTCCTGCACGCCGATTGGTTGCACCTCGGCGGCAACATGCTCTTCCTGTGGATCTTCGGAGACAACATCGGAGCGCGCCTCGGGGCGCTCGGCTATCTGCTGGCATATCTCGCGGTGGGCGTCGCTGCGACGCTGATCTTCGGCGCCTTCAACGCCGACTCGACCATGCCTCTCATCGGCGCCTCGGGGGCGATCAGCGGCGTGCAAGGGCTCTACTTCATCATCTGCCCGCGCCACCGCGTGAAGCTCTTCGTGTTCCTGTACGTCTACATCAACGTGCTGAAGGTCAACGCGCGCTGGATCATGGGCCTCTGGTTCGTCCTGCAGGACGTTCTCCCGCTGCTCGTCAGCATCGAGGTCGAGACCGGAGACCTCGTCGCGCACATGGCGCACCTGGGCGGCTTCGCCTCCGGTCTCGCGCTCATGCTGATCCTGAAGCCGCTTGCACCCGGCCTGGCCGACGCCGAGCTTGCTGAGCAGGGCCACTCGCATCGCTACGTGAGCGGCGCCGCGCGCTCGAAGCGCTACGAGCGGACGCGGCGCAAGGACCCGTACGAGTCCGGAGTCCGCAAGCGCAGCCGCTTCGACCAGCATCCGCCGGAGGCTTGAGCCGGCGGCAGGCATGGAGCCCGTGTCCGTGTGTCCACGAGTCGGGTACTCTTGCCCCTGATGAGCGATCCCGCCGACCGTTGGAGCGTGAGCCTCGAGGGGACGACCCTCCTCGGTCGCTACACCGTCGAGCGCAAGCTCGGCGGCGGCGGCATGGCCAGCGTCTACCTGGCCTCGGACGACCAGCTCGAGATGCCCGTCGTCGTGAAGGTGCCGCATACGGCCTACCTCGCCGAGGCCGGCTTCCGGGAGCGCTTCGAGCGCGAGACGCGCGACCTCATCTCGCTGCAGCATCCGCACATCGTCCGGATCCTCGCCCGTGGCGAGCACGAGGGACTGCCGTTCCTCGTCATGCAGTTCCTGCCCGGCGGCAGCCTGGGCGATCGCATCCGTGCGGCCAAGGGCAAGCCGCTCGGGCTCACGGATGTGCAGTCGTGGCTACGCGACCTCTGTCGCGCGCTGGACTTCATCCACGCGCAAGGCGTCGTGCACCGGGACATCAAGCCGGACAACGTCCTGTTCGACGACTACGGTCACGCCTACCTCTCCGACTTCGGCATTGCGAAGGCAGTGGGGGGCGCCGACACGGGACTCACCGTGACGGGCACCACGCCGGGCTCGCCGGCCTACATGGCCCCCGAGCAGCCGCGGCAGAGCAGCCTTACGGGCGCGTCCGACCAGTACTCGCTCGCCGCGACGGTCTACGAGGCGCTCGCCGGGCGACCCACGCACGAGGGCGAGACGGCCGTGGACGTCCTGCTCAAGAAGCAGACGGAGATGCCGCCCGTACTCCACGAGATCGCGCCGGATGTCCCGGCCGTGGTCTCCGCCGCCGTCATGCGCGCGCTGCAGCGTGACCCGGAGGAGCGCTGGCCGACCTGCGATGCCATGGTGGAGGCGTTCACAGGGCCGGAGGCCGCGGCCGCGCCGCCGCCGCCCACGCCGCCGCCCCCCGAGCCGGTTGCGACGGAGGCCCCGCGTCCCGCGGGCGGGGGCTCGCTGCCCGGTGGCACCTTCACCCTGTCGGGCAGTTCCCGCCGGACGGTTTGGATGGTGCTCACGGTGCTGTGTCTGGGTCTTCCGCTCCTGCTCTTGTTCAGCGACAGCGGCGAGGACGCAGACCGGGGTGGCGGCGGGCTCGACATGGCTCGCGAGCGCGGCGGCAAGGAGGCCCGGCAGCCCAGCGACGAGGTCCCGCCGACACGGGTGAAGACCGTCCCCCCGCAGCCCGCGCCGCCCTTGGCGGAGGCCCAGGCCCTGGCAGGTACGTGGGTCGTCGACCGGGAAGCGCTCCAGCAGCGCCTGAAGGCCATGCGTCCGGATCGCAGGCGGCCCCCGCGCTTCGCGCCGCCGCGCAAGGAGATCGAGCGCGCGCTCAAGGGTGGCATGCAACTCGTCTTGGAGCGCGACGGCGCGTTCGAACTCAGCTTCCAGGTGCCCGATCCGAAGCGGCCGGAGCCCATCGCCGGGACCTATCAGGTGGTGGATGAGATCGTGGTCTTCCGGCCCGATCCCGAGCGTATTCCGGCGGGCAAGAAGATGGCCGGTGAACCGTTCCAAGGGCGTCTGCGTGAGGGCCGCTTGCACCTCGTGCGCAGGTCGTTCGAAGTTCCCTTGAAGAGGCGCTAGAGCCGCATGCGTGTCGCAGTCACTGGTGCTACCGGCTTCTTGGGCCGCGTGCTGCTGCCGCACCTGCTCACGGCCGGCCACGAGCCGGTCGCGCTGCTGCGCGCATCACCCGGGCGGGAGCCGGCGGCCTTCGAGGCCGCCATCCCCGGAGCGGCGGCCCGTCTCTACGACCCTCTCGAGGAGCGCTCGGTGTGCGCTGCGCTCGCAGGGTGCGACGCCGTCGTCAACCTCGCAGGCGAGAACGTCCTCGGCAGCCGCTGGAGCACGGCGTTCCTCGAGCGCATTCGCCGCAGCCGCATCGCGACGACGCGCACGCTCGTCACCGCGATGGCTAGCCTCCCGCAGGCGCCCGCCGTGCTGCTGTCCGCGTCGGCGATCGGGATCTACGGACCCCGCGAGGCCGAGGAGGCGTGTACCGAGGCGACCACGAACCTCGGCCACGACTTCCTGGCGGTCCTGTGTCGCGACTGGGAGGCGGCGGCCCACGCCGCGGAGTCGGCGGGCACGCGCGTCGTGTGCTTGCGCATCGGGGTGGTGCTTGGGCGCGGGGGCGGAGCGCTGGCGAAGATGGAGCGCCCGTTCCGCTGGGGCGTGGGGGGGCGCATCGGCAGCGGGCACCAGGTGATGTCCTGGATCCACGTGGGCGACCTCGCGCGCCTGATCGTCTTCTGCTTGGCAGACGGCGGTGTGCGGGGCCCGGTCAACGCGACGGCACCCGCTCCCGTGACCAACCGCGAGCTCACGCGCGCCTTCGCTGCGGCCCTTGGGCGCCCGGCGTTCCTGCCTGTGCCCGCGCTCGCACTCAAGGCGCTCTTCGGGCGGGGGGCTGCCGTGCTCACCACCGGGCAGCGCGTGTTGCCGGCGGTCCTGCAGGAGCGTGGCTTTGCCTTCGAGCACGAGACGCTCGCAGCCGCGCTGGCCGACCTGTACCCGTAGGGGGGGCTGCTACACCCCCTCACGCTCACTCCCTCACCCTATCGCCCTCACGTCCCCACGAATGATCGAGCCCACGGCCACGGCCACGATCACGGTTACGCGGCCCGCCGCAGGAACGCGACGTAGGCAGCCACCCGGTCGCGCGCTGCGCGCGCGACCTCGGGCGGCCCCTACGCGGATGCTGACGACGGCCGAGCGGCGCGGCCCCTACCGCTTTTCTGCCTCCAGCTCGGCTTCTTCGATGGCGTTGGCGATGTCGTTCGCCGAGAGCTCGAACGGCTTCAGCTTCAGCCCCTCCGCGTCCTCGAAGGTCACCTGCTGTACGAGCTTGCCGGCGTCGGCCAGGTCACGGAATCCGATCCGCCACGACACCCGGTGGACGCCCTCCTCCGAGCTGCGCACGCCGTTCGCGGCCAGGATGGGCGTCGGGAGGGTCAGCGTCGACGTGACCTCCATCGTTCCCCACAGCGCCTCGTAGCGCTTCAGCATCTTGGTGCGCAGCGCCCGGAGCTGCTCCGCCGCCTCGCCGACCAGCGGCTCGCGATCGTTGCCGTCGAACACGTGGCGGATGGTCAGCTTCCAGGCCTTGTTCTTCTTCACCTCGACCCGCTCGAGCTTCACGCTCACGTCTTCCAGGACGCCCGCGGAGTACAGCGCCTGCAGCGAGTCGAAGGCGACGCCCAGTTCGTACGTGCGCGTCTTCTTCTTCGCATCCTCGCTCTGCTGCGAACGCGTGATGCGTATGCCCTTGCGCTTCTTGAGGGCCGCCGCACGCTTGTTCGCATCGATCGCAGCGAAGACGTCCGGCTCCACATCCTCCGGCGGCAGGCCCAGTCCGCGGGCCTGGGCCTTCAGGGCCTTGACGTGAGCCTTGGCCTTCTCCATGTCGATCGTCGTGACCTGGGTGAAGGTGCCGCTGCCGTCCTTGCGAATCGTCGTGGCCGAGCGGTCCTTGAGGCAGCCGGTCGTGGCGAGCGCGGCGAGCAGGATCCACGTGAGGCGCAGCATGTCAGCGGTCCTTCTTCGCCACGCGCTTGCGCAGGGCCTTGGCCCGGTCCGCCGTGAGCACGCCGGTGGCCTCTGCGGCGCGGATGAGGTCCAGCGGTTCGTCGCTCGCCGGGTCGAAGTCGCCCGGCGCATTCACGATCGACTCCCACGTGGTCCGCAGTTCCTCGCGGGTGATGAGACGTGCCCGGAAGAGCTCCTCGGCCAGATGCAGGCGCGTACGGTAGCGGCGCGGCTCGCCGAGTCGCGGCAGGATGGCCGGCTGCATCTCCGGCGCGCGGCGGAGCTTCAACGCATACCAGCTACTCGAGAAGCTGCTCTGGGGCACGTCGCCCAGCGGGATCTTCGCTTCGACGAGATTGAATCCGGCGCGGTAGCACTCGGCGATGACCCGACTGGGGTTGCCCTTGGGGTCCCGCAGGATCAGGCGGCCGTTCCGCTTGAGTGCGATGCGGATGCCGTCGAGGAAGCCGGCCAGCGCAGCGCGCTCGACGTAGTCGATCACGTCATTGAGGAACACCGCGTCCAGCGAGTCCTTCGGCAGCATCGGGTCGTCGGGGAGGGAGTGCACCAGCGTGATGTTGCTCACGCCTTCACTCGTCAGCTGCTTGCGGACCGTCTCGATCTTGGCGCGATCGATGTCGACCCCGTAGATGCGTCCGTGCGTGCCCACCGCGCGCGCGAGGGGGAAGGTCCACGTGCCCTTGCCGCAACCGACGTCCGCGATCGTCTCCCCCGGACGGGGCCGGATGAGCTTGAGGATCCCCTCGCTCTCCTTCTGCTTGTCCTCGTCCTCGGCGACGGTCGCAGGTGCCACGAGCAGCGCGAAAGCCGCGAGCACGAGGACACTCGTCGTGAGCACGAACGCTAGGCGATGTCGGAGCATGCCCTCAAGCCTACGGCAGATTCGCGCCCCGCGCCGCCGCCTGCTTCCGGCGCACGCGCTACTGCCGATGGCAGCGCGCTTCGTCGACCCCCAGGGCCGCCGCCAGGGCGAGGACCTCGTCGACGAACGGGTTGGGCCCGCAGGCGTAGATCCGCACCTGACGCACGTCACCGAGCGCCGTGCGCAGGATGGCCTCATCGATGCGGCCGCGCCTGCCGTTCCAGTCCGCGGTATCTCCCGTCACGGTCGGTACGTAGGTCAGGGCGTCCCAGACGTCGGACCAGGCCATGAACTCCTTGTGGAACAGCAGCTCCTCCGGCAGGCGGGCGCATTGCAGCAGACTGACGGGACGCTCGTCGCCTTCGAGACTGCGGTGCTCGACCAGTGCGCGGAACGGTGTGACCCCGGAGCCCGCGCCGATCAGGACGACGTGCTCGGCGTCCCCCGCTCGGAAGCGGAACGACCCGGCCGGCGGTTGCAGGCGCCAGGTCGTGCCGACAGGCGCCTCGTAGATCGGCTGTACCGGGTCGCCGCGCCCACGCACCGTGATCCGCAGGAAGCCCTCGTCGCTCGGTGCGCCGGAGAGCGAGAAGTACCAGTCGCGCTCTGCGCCGTCGGCCGGATCGCGCAAGGCGAGGTATTGGCCCGGCTCGAAAGCGAACTCGTCGTGCTGCTCCGCGGGCAGAGCGAGCACGAAGCTGCGATCGATCGGCGTCTCCTGAACGACCTCCGCCACGGTGGCGTCCACCCACTCCATAGGCTGCTCCTGGGGTATCCTGACGTGCCCAAGGAGATTTCCATGCCGCGTCTCGTGATCAAGCAAGGACCGGGCGTCGGTCGGGATCACGCGCTCGGCGGGGGCGAGTGTGTCGTCGGTCGGGACGCCTCGGCGACCTTCGTCCTCGAGGACAACCTCGCCTCGCGGCGACACTTCCGCGTCGTCTCGGAGGCAGGCATCTGGTACCTGGAGGACCTCGGCTCGACGAACGGGACCACCGTGAACGGCCGGCGCGCGCAGCGCCAGCGTCTCGCCGACGGGGACGCCATCCGGGCCGGCAACACCCGGCTCACCTTCGTCCAGAAGGACATGCTGGGCGGTGGGGGCGCGGCCCCCCAGGCCGCGGCCAAGCCCGCTCCGGAGCCCAAGGGGCCCGCCGCGCCCGTCCGCCGCCGCCGCAAGCTGCGCTAGGCGCTCCGTCTCCCCTGCCCTCCCCTGCCCCGCCGAGGTACCTTCCGCGCCACGACCCTGCGTGGCCTAGGAGGCAGTGATGGCGAAGTATCAGGCGCCCGACTTCTTCGACGTGGACGCACTCCTCAGCGAGGAGGAACGCATGGTGCGGGACGCCGTGCGGGATTGGGTCTCCGAGCGCTACCTGCCGCTCGTCGAGAAGGCCTACCGCGACGGCTACTTCCCGAAGGAGGTCATCGGCGAGCTCGGCGAGCTCGGCGTGCTCGGCGGCAACCTCGACTACGGCGACTTCCCGCGTCTGGGTGCCGTGGCGTACGGTCTCGTCATGCAGGAGCTCGAGCGCGGCGACTCGGGCCTGCGCTCCTTCGTCAGCGTGCAGGGCGCGCTGGTCATGTACCCGATCTGGCGTTTCGGGAGCGACGAGCAGAAGGACGAGTGGCTGCCCAAGCTCTACAGCGGTGAGGCGGTCGGCTGCTTCGGACTCACTGAGCCCGACCACGGCAGTGATCCCGGCGGCATGGAGACGACGGCCGTCCGCGACGGTGACGGCTTCGTGCTCAACGGCGCCAAGATGTGGATCACGAACGGCACGATGTCGCAGGTCGCCGTCGTCTGGGCCAAGTGCGAAGGCGAGATCCACGGCTTCGTCGTACCGACCGACACGCCCGGCTTCTCCGCGCCCGAGCAGCGCGGCAAGCACAGCTTGCGCGCTTCGGTCACGAGCGAGCTGGTCCTGCAGGACGTGAAGCTGCCCGCCTCGGCCATGCTGCCGAAGGCCAAGGGACTGAGCGGACCGCTGTCGTGCCTGAACCAGGCGCGCTACGGCATCGCCTGGGGCGTCGTCGGCGCAGCGATGGCCGTCTTCGACGAGGTGCGCGGCTACGGTGGACAGCGTACGCAGTTCGACAAGAAGCTGTCCCAGTTCCAGCTCTACCAGGCCAAGCTCGTCGAGATGCTGGCCGAGATCACCAAGGCGCAGCTGATGAACCTGCGTCTCGGCCGGCTCAAGGAAGCGGGCACCCTCACCCCGATCCAGGTCAGCATGGCCAAGCGCAATGCCTGCCACTTCGCACTCGAGATCGCCCGGGCCGGTCGCGACATGCTGGGCGCCAACGGCGTCTCGGACGAGTACCAGACCATGCGCCACATGTGCAATCTCGAGAGCGTGAAGACGTACGAGGGCACGCACGACATCCACACCCTCATCATCGGGCGCGAGATCACGGGGTTGGACGCATTCGCGTAGGGCCGACCGGCGCTGGCTTCGCCGCCCTCCGTCGCCTGGGATGATGCCGGTCGGGAAGACGGCGGCGGCTCGCCGCGTTCCCTCCCCGGTCCCATGCGCAACACCGTTCCCATCGTCCTGATTCTCCTCGCCGCCGCCGCCGGGTGGTGGCTGCTCGCGGGTGCGGACACCGAACTCGACACGCCTACGTACGAGTCCGACGGCGAGCTGGGCACGTCCGCGCGCGGTGAGGGCCTGCAGGCCAGGCAGCTCGAGGCCGAGGGCCTCAGCGTCAAGGGCCGCGAGCGCTCACCGAAGCGCAAGCACATCGTCGTTCCCGATCCGCGCACGCTGCCCAAGGGCGATCTCCAGGTGACGCTGCGCGGACCGGATCTCTCAGCGCTCGACTCCGGTGCGATGCAGGTCTTCATCGAGCCGGCCTCCTACGCCGCCTGGCGGACGCGCCTCCCGCTCTACGACAAGGACGAGCGCCGTTGGGTTGCCAAGGGCGTCGTCGCCGGGCCGGTGCGCGTGCGTGTGCAGGGCGACCACATCATCGGGCGCAGCGTGACAACCGTCGTCAAGCGGGACCGCGACAACGAGTTGTTCGTCGACGTCGATCTGGCCGGCGCCATCCAGTACGACGTGATCGCCTACGACAAGAAGCGGCCTCCCAAGGTCAAGCTCACGCTCTACGACTACCGCGATCAGCCCGTGTCGGCCTGGTACCAGGAGCGCACGTCCCGTCGCCTGACCAGCCCGAAGACGTACGCGACGGCGGAGATCGGTCCGGAGGGTGTGGTGTTCGGGATCCTCCCCGGTCGTTACCGCCTGCGCGTGGTCAGCGCATTCGAGGAGTACGACGAGGCCGAGGTCGACATCGTCGCGGGGAAGACCGCGCGTGTGAGCCTGGTCGTGCGGCGGTAGGGGCTTCGCCGCTCTTCTCACCCCCTCACCAGTCTCTCGCGCACGATCGTCCCCTTGATCCTGCCTGTGGGGGTGGAGCTGTAGGGGCCTTGGGAGGCCCGCGCGAGCGTAGCGAGTCGCGGGCCAAGACTCGGCCTCCGCTGCGCGTCGGCCTCCCAAGGCCCCTACGGCATGACGGCAACGACCCGATCGACCCATGGCGACCGTGAGAGAGGCAAGGTGAGGGCGTGAGAGTGTGGGAGAGCGCGTTACGCGCCCTCTCCATCCGCCAGGCCCGTCACGAACGCCTTGAGGAACCACTCCACCTGGCCCTCACCCAGGCCGGTCTCCGCCAGGATGGACTCCAGCAACTGCCCGGCCCGGCGGCTGCGCACCTCCAGCAGGCGCCCCCGGGCCGCCAGACCCAGCTCCGTCAGGCGGACGAGGCGCCGCCGGCGATCTTCCACGGCCGGATCGCGGCGCAGCAGCCCGTCGGCGGCGGCCCGATCCACGAAGCGCGTCGCCGTCGTCGGATCCCGGCCGACCCGGCGGGCCACCTCGCTCATGGCCACGGCCTCCTGATCGCCCACGGCGAGCAGCACCCGGGCCGTCGCCTCCAGGAGCTTCACGCGCGCGGCGTCCGCACGCAGCCCGAGGGCCAGGCGCGTCTCCAGGTCCCGCAGTAGGTCGACCGTCATGCTTGCAAAGTACAACCGAGGCCGGGCCAAGCAAGAAGCGCTGCGCCTCAGCGTGCCTCCGGCTCCTCGAGCACCCGCACGACGAGCCGTACGCCGACCTGCGAGCTCACCACCTCCGGCGCCAAGCTGTCGCGCGCGGCGATGCGATCGTCCTCGGGCGTCTGCGAGCCCCAGGAGTGCCCCTTCACCCAGAAGTCCAAGCCGTCCTCGTCCCAGTCGGCCGTCCACTCGGCAACGGAGCCCGTGAGGTCCCGCACGCCAAAGACGCTCTCGTCGTCCGCGAAGAGGCCGATGGCCTCCGGGGCGGCGTTGTAGGGCCGCGAGCGGTCGCCCTTGAAGTACAGCCACTCCCGCTCGTCGCCGTAGACGAAGGCCCGGCTGTCGGCTCCGCGCGCCATGCGCTCCCACTCCGGCTGCGTCGGCAGCGTGAAACGCATGGCCCGGTAGCCGACGCTGCCATCCGGTTGCCGCACCACCGCGACGTCGGGCAGCACGGGGTCGCCGGCCGCCGCCTGGCGGGCGCGCTCGCGCGAGCGCTCGGTTCGCCAGCGGAGGTAGCCCCAGCCGATGGAATCCGAGCCGCGCAGGGCCTCCTTGAGCTCCTCGTACTGGTAGTCGAACGGCTCGTCCTCGCCCTCCGGCAGGGTGAGGTAGCCGACGATGTCGTGCAGCGAGATGTGGGAGGCCGGGTGCTCCGGTGCATCCATCGGCGCGAACTTGCGCGAGCCAGGCAGCCGCGCGGGCAGCGCCGCGTCCGCCGGCTGCGCGTCGCCGGCAGCCCGGTCGCTACGCGGCACGAAGCGCAGGCTCTTGCCGTTCTCGGCGCTGAGCGCGCGCTCCAGCGCGTCGAGCGTCCGCTCGTCGTTCAGGAACTCCCACCAGTCGGCGTAGGTCAGCTCGAAGCGGGCCGCGAGGAAGGTGCGTACCGGCACGCGCTGGCGCGGCAGGGCCCGCGGCGCCAGCTCGTCGTCGCCGCCGAGCAGGACGTCGCCGCCGGGAACCAGCACGAAGCCCGGGGGGACGCGCTCCAGCCCGAGGTCGTCCGGGATGACCAGCGGCTCCAGTTCCGTGCGCCCGACTTCGAACGGCAGCAGCAGGTCTGGGCGCCCGCTGCGCCGTACGAGCAGCATGTAGCGCCCCGGGGGCAGCTCGAGGGCGTGATCCGTGGCGAGACGTCCGAGTGCGTTGGCCGACGAGGTGTCCAGCGGATACGCACTGCCGGCAAGCAGCGCGTCGTACCGTTCGCGACGCATGGCGCCCTCGTGCGTGCCCACATGGGTCGCGGTGCTCTCGAGCGGCCTCGTGAGCCGCGGCACGTCCGCGCGCACGGGCCGCTCGCCTTCGCCGGCGAGGCGCGTCGCGACGGCTTCCGCGTACGCAGGGCCGATGGCCGCGGCGCCCCGCTGCGGGTGATACGGCACCGGCAGCAGGCGCGGACCGCCGCGATCGATCAGGTCGGCCTCACGCTCGTAGCGGAAGAGCCACGCGTGCGTCGGCTCGGGGCCTGTGAGGATCCGGATGCGGCGCACGCCACTGAGCTCCGCCGCGAAGGTCCTGCCGTCGAGGTTGCCGACCGCCAGCTTGTGCAGCTCGGCGCTTTCTGTGTCGTCGCGCGCGACGGCCAGCCGCCACTCCTCCATGTGCCACTCGGCTGCACGCTGGCGGATCGTCTCCAGCAGCAGGCTGCCCTCGCGTCCCGCGGCCGGAGCATGCGTTCGTGCCAGCGAGAGGGCGATGGCGAGATCGCTGCTGACCGACGCCAGCCTGCGCGCCAGCTCGGCTCGGAGCGTCTCGATCTTGCGCCCGGCGGCGTAGCTCGGCTGCCGCATCCACCAGGGCTCGGAGCCGCGTGCGTTCTCACTGCCCAGCCCCGCGCCGCCGAACGCGTCCGCGCCCAGGCGCGCACGCGCCTCCAGTCGCGCGAGCCGGTCCCGCTCACGGCCCAGCGCGTCGATGGCCTTGTCCGCCCGGTCGAAGGTCCGGCTTGCCGATAGCACCCCGCGGCGCGCTCGCGCGACGGTGCGCAAGTCGTGGGGTCTGCCGTCGGCGGGATCCAGCGCGATCCACTCGTCGTACATCTGCTCGGCGAGGCCGAACTCGCCGTTGTCCATGTGCACTTCGGCCTGCTCGCGTAGCTCGGCCGTGCGGGCCCTGCGCGAGATTCCGGTGCCGACGCTGACGATGCCGAGGATGACGCCCGCGACGAGCAGCGCGCCGAGGGCCGTCGCGCGTGCCGGCTTGCGCCGCGCCCACGCCGAGACGCGGCGCAGGGGCCCGGGCGGGCGTGCGCTGATGGGCTCCTCCCGAAGCCAGTGGCTCAGGTCGTCGGCCATCGCGCGCAGATTGGTGTAGCGATCGCGCGGATTCTTGCTGAGCGCCTTCAAGCAGATCGTCTCGAGGTCCCGGTCGATGCGCGGGTCGAGGCGCGACGGCGGGATCGGCTCATCGTGGCCGATCATGCGTGCGAGCGTGGCCAGGTCCGTCGTCGGGAAGGGCATGTGCCCCGTGATGCACTCGTAGAGCAACACGCCGAGCGCCCATTGGTCGGAGTGCGGGCCGACCTCCTCCGCCTGTCCGCGGTACTGCTCGGGCGACATGTAGCCCGGCGTGCCGATGAGCATGCCCGACTCGCTGAGCTTCGACGCCGTGCGATCCGCCGCGAGGCCGAAGTCCGCGAGCAGCGGAAGGTCGACGATCGGCACGCCGCCGGACTTCCCGCCGCGGCGCAGCCATGAGCGGCGCATGCGCCGTGTGGGATTGCGGCGCTCGGCCTCCGGCGCCGGATCCGTGCGCAGCATGACGTTGCCCGGCTTCACGTCCCGGTGCGTCACCCCCGCGTTGTGCGCGGCGTCGAGCGCGAACGCCACCTCGCGCACGATGCGTGCCGCGCGTGCGACGCCGATCGTTCCGTGGCGCGCCTTCGTGAGGACCTCATCCAGCGTGTCGCCGGGCACGAACTGCATCGCGAACCAGCGGCGTCCCTGCGCTTCGCCGGTCGAGAGGATGGGCACGATGTTCGGGTGCTTCAGACGGGCCGTCGCGCGGACTTCGCGCTCGAAGCGCTGCCGCACTTCGTCACCCTCGCCGAAGCCGGGCTTGAGGACCTTGAGTGCGACGTCGCGCCCGAGCGCCTCCTCGTGCGCGAGGTAGACCACGCCCATCGCACCACGTCCCAGCTCGCGCAGGATCGTGAAGCCCGGGATGTGGACATCGCCGCTCTCGCCCATGGCCGCGGAGTCTACCCGTGGGCGCTGCCAGTCCCGCTACGATGAGACGGATTGGGAGGTGGCATGCGGATCTCGGCAACCGTCCTCGCACTGATTCTGGTTCTGGTATGGCTGCCCGGCTGCGGCGACGACGCCCCAGGCAAGCCGCCCTCCAAGGAGGCTCCGACCAAGGAGACTCCGGCCAAGGACGCGCCGGACGATCCCACGCCGTCGATCGAGGCCGAGGAGGCCAGGCGGCGTGCGCAGCAGGCGAAGCCGCCGGAGTACTGGCGGGTGCTGATGACGTTCGAGACGGACCCCGCCGCGGCACGCAAGGCCGGCCGGATCGGCAAGGACGCCGATGCGCGAGAACTCATGGACGAGGTCGTCGAGATCGTGGCGCAGCGCATCCAGGCGCTGAAGCCCGGCGAGTTCGGCGTGAAGGCCGCGTCCGAGACGCGCTTCTACGTCGGGTTCCGCGTGCTCCCTGTGGAGCGCCGAGAGGCGATCGCGGCGCTGGTTACGCGCGTCGGCACGCTCGAGTTCCTCATCGAAGTGCTGCCCGACGCGGAGTACGCGAAGCGCATGGACCCAGACGACGACGCGCCGGCACGGACGGGTCTGTGGCGCGGATCGGCAGCCGCGTTCGAGGCGTTCAAGGCCGCGGAGATCGCGGGCTGGAAGCAGGCGGCCGCGGCGGGCGAGGCGCACGTGCCGACGCAGCCGGCCTACCGCTTGGCCCTCGCGTCAGGGAAGGACGGCAGCGCGGCCGAGCACTTCCACGTGCTCGAGGTGCCCTCCGAGGCCGAGACGTTCGATGGACGCATGGTCGCGCGTCCTGTGGTGTCCTTCGACCAGATCAACATGCCGGTCGTCATCTTCGACGTTCGCAAGGCGTGGCAGGAGGCGTTTGGCATCTGGACCGCGAAGAACGTCCGGCTGCCGCTCGCCATCGTTCTCGACGGCGCGGTCCACTCGGCGCCCACGATCCGCAGCAGGCTGACGACGAACGTCCAGATCTCGTTCGGCCAAGGTCCTCGGTCCGACCTGGCGCGTCAGGCCGAGGAACTCGTGAACGTCCTGCAGTCGGGTGCCCTGCCCCTGCGGCCCAAGCTCGTCTCGATCGAGGAGCGCTAGGCTCGCGCGAGAACCTCTACTTGCCGAACACGCGCGCGTAGCGGTAGCGGACCTGCAGGCAGAGCGCCATGATCGCGGTGCTGTACACGCGGCCCCCGTCGAGACCCCAGGGGCCGATCGGATCCCACGAGCCCTTGTACTGGCACGCGTCCGTGTCCATGCGCTGGGTGTCGAGCATGCTCTTCGTCATGGCGCTCCGCCACGCCTGGAAGCGCTCGCCGCCCGCCTGGTACATGGCCTGCGTGCCCCAGTGCCAGTAGTACATGTCGATGTCGCCCGAGGAGGGATTCCAGATCGGCGGCTTCGACGCGATGAGCGCGAGGCTCTTCGCGAGGACGCTGCTCTTGCGCGGGTCTTCCCCCAAGTAGATGCGCATCAGCGCACCGACCGCGGTCATCGACTCCGAGCGCTTGCCCGGGAACCTGTCCACCAGCTCCTGCGGGCGAGCGGGACCGGTACCGCGCTGCACGTAGCCGACGCGGCCGGTGGCCGGATCCGTCACCTTCTCGAGCCAAGCCTGCGCTCCGGCGAAGGCCTCCTTGTCGATCGTGAGCGGCGCCTGCCTGCCGTGCTTGATCGCATCGCGGTTGATCATGTCCGCGCTCGTCAGGATGGCGAACATCCAGCCGGTCACGGACGTGTCGTTGTCGCCAGGCTTGATGCCGTAGCGCCAGGCGAAGTACGGGTTGCGAGCAATCGCGATGAAGTCCAGGCAGCGCTGTGCCGAGCCCCTGAAGATCGGGCTCTGCGTCATGCCGTAGGCCTCGACCATCGCGAGTGCGCCCATGGCGTGGTTGTAGATGTACTGCTGCGTCGCGCGCGGTCCGAAGCAGCCCTCGGGATCCTGGATGTTCTTCAGGTAGCGCAGGCCGCGCGAGACGACCTTTGCGTACGGGTGGCGGCCGCGGTTGGTGTAGCCCGCACCGAGGAACGCCTGCAGCGCCAGCCCGGTCACGCCTGCGTCGTACAGCGACTTGCCCAGGCCGTCGGGTCGCTTGCTTGCGGTCGACACCGGCTTGCCATCGCAGAAGTTGCCAAAGCCCGCAGCCGGCCAGCCGCCGTTGGGGGCCTGGTGCGCCGCGAGCCAGCGCAGGGCGGCGTCGACCGACCTGTCCTGCCGCGCCCACAGCTTTTTCAGGTCGGGCCTCAGATCCCGCCGGCCTCCCCGGCCGCGGAAGGCGCCGCCTGCGCCGCCGCCAATGCCGATGCTGCCGTTGTCGGCGGGCCCCTCGAAGGGTTCGTCCTTGAGCTTCGGCCCCTCGGGCGTCTCCCCGAAGCTCTCCTCGAACGGCAGGTCCCCGTCGTCTTCCGGCGTCTCCTCGAGGTCCTCCTCGATCACCTCGGCCTGCAGGCTCACGCCCGCGCCGTAGCGCTGCGTCAGCAGTCCGCGGGCGGGCATGGGTGCCAAGCCTTCGTCGTCGGGCGCGATGAAGTCCTTGTCGTTGTTGAGTCGCACCCGCGGCACGCCTTGCCGCTTGCGAAGCTCCTCGATGTGGCCTCTGAGCGCCTCCGCACTCGTGAGCAGGGGGTGGCCCCGCAGCGGGGCGGCCGACCCCTCGAAGATGATGTCGCGGGCGCCGACCGCGAGGCAGACGTCGACCATCTGCACGACGTAGCCGTGAGGCACCGCGCCGCCCTTCGGCGGCGGTGCGACGATCTCGAACTTGGCCTCGGGACGCTGCCGCCGCGCCGAGGCGTCATGGCGCTTCTTCAGCGCCCAGTACAGCGCGCGCAGGCCGCTCGGCTGCTTGAAGCGCGCGATCTTGAAGACCTTGAGCTTGTGCTTGATGAACTCCCTCGGGAACGCCGGCGTGGGCGCGAGCCCGCGGTCCTTCCCCAGCATCGACGCGATGGCGCCGGACGCGCCGTCCTGGGTCTGTGCGCCGAACCAGATCTTGTAGATCTTGCTCTCGGGGTGGGCGCACGTCTGCATGATCCACTGCGTCACGGTCCAGGGGATCGTCTTGTCGATGTCGAGCAGGGCATCAACCCGGCTCGAGCCGTCGGGCTCGCGTAGGGCCGGGTCGCGCGTGCGCGTCTTCAGGTACTGCTGCAGGTCGTGCAGGCTCAGGGGCTTGGCGACCCCGGGCACGCGCAGCCAGCCCTCGCGCGTGACGGAAATCACGACACGGCCCGGCCCTGCGGAAGGGACCTGCCCGAGCGTGCCGACGTGGGGGAGATCGAGATCGGTGCGGCGCCCGCTGCGAGCACCAGTCAACGATGCCGGCAGGTGGAGACGCCAGCGTCCAGCCTCGAGCGTCGTGCGGACCTGCGAGTGCGGGAACGAGAGCTCGAGGACCTTCCAGCCCGCGGCGTCACGGAAGGCCGTGTAGTTCACGAAGCCCTCGTAGGCGCCGGGTGCGCGGAAGCGGACGCCGCCCGTCGCGGTGCGCCCGTTGACCTTCACGTCGATGTCGTACACGTACTCCCCGTGCACGATCGATGCGTAGGCATGCTTCGGCACGCGCTGTCCGGCGCGCACCTCCTCGGGATAGATCGCCTCGGCGAAGGCCTTCGGTGTGGCCGTCGGGAGCAGCTTGAAGTCGCGCTCATCCAGGTCCTTGCCGCCCATCACGGCTGCGACGACCGTCATCGGCGCATCGACGTTCGTTGCCGTCAGGTCCTTGGCCGTCAACTTCGCGCCGAGTGCCACGATGGCGTTGAGGTAGCGCGAGGATGCCGACGCCGCCTTGGCCACGAGTTCCTTGGCCATGGCCTCACTGAGGTCGTGCTTGTCGTCCGCCACGGCGAGGCTGCCGGGGCCCATCGAGAAAAGGAGGAGCAGGAGCAATCCGGCCAGAGTGAACGTACGCATCGCAGCACCTCCTCGTCCCACCAGTATGCGGGAATCCGTCATCGGCGGCACGCCCTGTCGGATGGACGCACGGCCCCCTACCCCAGTGCAACGGTCAGGAGCGGGGTCGGTTCGGGGGTGCCTACTCATCTCACGCCCTCACAATCTCGCCCTCACGGACACGCGGCTCCGCCCACGATGGGCGCGTGGGCCACGCGCGTGGGGAACGGCCACGGGTACGGAGCACGTCGGTGACGGTGACGGGCGCCTTCACGTTCACGGACGGGCGCCGTGGCAGCAGGGTGTCTCAGTGGCTCTCGTGCCGGACCTGCAGCTCGTAGAGCTTGCGGTACAGGCCACCCTGTCGCAGCAACTCCTCGTGCGTGCCTTGCTCGGCGACCTGGCCGCGGCGCATCACGAGGATCTTGTCGGCACTCTTGATCGTCGAGAGGCGGTGCGCGACCACGATCGTCGTGCGGTCCTTGCGCATGGCCTCCAGCGCTTCCTGGATGAGCTTCTCCGTCGCGGTGTCGATCGACGACGTGGCCTCGTCCAGCACGAGGATCGCCGGGTCGTGGACGAGAGCCCGGGCGAAGGCCAGTAGCTGTCGCTCGCCCGCCGAGAAGTTCGCGCCGCGTTCCTCGACGTGCGCGTCGAGCCCCTGGGGCAGGCGGCGGATCACTTCGTCGGCGTGAACCGCACGAACGGCCTCTTCCACGCGCTCACGCGGGATGTCCTCGTCGAACAGGCGGATGTTGTCCAGCACGCTGCCGCGGAACAGGAACACGTCCTGCAGGACGATCGCAATCCGGCTGCGCAAGCTGCGCACGGCGTACGAGCGCACGTCCTCTCGGTCGACCAGCACGGCGCCCCCGCGAACGTCATAGAAGCGGCTCACCAGGTTCAGGATGCTCGACTTGCCTGCGCCCGTGGGGCCGACGATCGCCAGCGTCGACCCTGCGGGGACGTCGAACGACACGCCGCGCAGGACCGGCTCGTCTGCCTTGTAGGCGAACTGCACGTCCTCGAAGCGCACCGCGCCGCGCACCTCGGCTGCGTCCCGGGCGTTCTCGGGGTCTTCGATCTCGGGCGGCGTGTCGAGCACGTCGAACAGCCGCTCGCCCGACACCATCGCCTGCAGCATCATGTTCAGGTTCTCGGAGAGCGTGCGGATGGGCTCGAAGAAGAGATCGATCAGCAGGTAGAACTGGAAGAACTCGCCGTAGCTGAAGCCGCCGCCGCGGATCCCGCCCGCGCCGAAGTGGATCACCAGCGCGACGGCCAGGGCCGAGAGCGACTGGACGGCGGGGAAGAAGAACGCGAAGTTGCGCATCGTCGCCAGGTGCGCGTCACACAACTTCTGGGCGTGTCCCGCGTACACCTGCGTCGCGTGGCGCCGGCGCTGGAAGAGGCGCGTGACGCTCATGCCTGCGATCGCTTCGGTGGCGTACGCGTTCGTCGCGGCGACTTCCGTGCGCACGCGGCCGAAGTCGCGGCGGCTGCGGCGCATGAACACCGCGGCCGTGATCATGAGCAGGGGCACCACGGCCAGCACGCAGAGCGCGAGCTGGGCGTTCACGTAGAAGAGCACGCAGACGATGAGCCCGAGCTTCAGGATGTCGTGGAACACGGCCGCGACACCCGATGAGAAGAACTCCTCGATGGCTTCGACGTCGCCGGTCACGCGCGTCGTCAAGACGCCTACGGGCGTGCGGTCGAAGAAGCGCATCCCCTGGCCCTGGATGTGGCGGAAGACGTCCATCCGCAGGCTCATGCCGATGAGCCTGCCCGTGCGCACGGAGATGATCGCCCGCGCGCTGCGCAGTCCAGCCCCCGCGACCAGCACGGCCATCGCGGCCAAGGCGTAGAGCGGCAGGTCGTCCGGCTGCCGCATGGTGATCGGCCCATCCACCGTACGCTTGACGATCTCGGGCAGCAGCAGGTCGACCCCCGCGCCCACGATCATGGTCACGACGCTGAGGGCGACGAGGCCGCGGTGGCGGCCCACGTAGGCCAGCAGGCGCCAGAGCGGGAGGCGCGGCTTCTTCATGCCAACCCCTCCAGCTCTGCTTCGAGGCGCTGCTCTGCATAGGTCTCGGCGTACCAGCCGCCGGCCTCCACCAACTCGGCGTGCGTGCCGATCTCGGCGAGGCGCCCCTGGTCGAGCACCACGATGCGATCCGCATCTCGCACGGTAGAGAGTCGATGGGCCACGACGATCGCCGTGCGCCGACGCATCGCTTCGCGCAGCGCGTCGAGGATGCGCGCCTCGGTCTGCGTGTCCACCGCGGAGAGGCAGTCGTCGAGCAGGAGCACGGGCGCTTCGCGCAACAGCGCGCGTGCGACGGTCGTGCGCTGCTTCTGTCCGCCCGAGAGCTGCAGCCCCCGCTCGCCGACCACGGTCTCCAGCCCCTTGGGGAAGCCGACGAGCTCCTCGTCCAGACCGGCGATCTGCAGCACCTCCCGCGCGCGGGCGGGGTCGAGGTCGCCGGTCAGGGCGTAGGCCAAGTTGTTGTGCAAGGTCGTCGAGAAGAGGAACGCGTCTTGGGGCACGACCGCGAACGCAGAACGCAGTACGACCAGGGGGATGCGGGTGACGTCGACACCGTCGAGTGCGACGGTCCCCGGCGGCGGCTCGTACTCACGCGTGAGCAGCGAGAGCAGGGTGCTCTTGCCTGCGCCGACCGGGCCCACGAGAGCCAGCGTGTGACCGGCCTCGATCTCGAAGCTCACATCGTCCAGAGCCGGACGCGCACTCCCGGTGTGACGGAAGGTGAGGCCCGAGACGCTGATCCCACCCCGGATGCGCTCCAGCTCGACCGCCGGTTCCGACGTGATCGCCGACTCCTCCGGCCGGTCGAAGATCTCGTCGATGCGCTCCATCGCCGCCGCCGAGCGCTGGAAAGCGGACACGACCCAGCCGACGCTGATCATGGGCCAGATCAGCATGCCCACGTACAGCATGTAGGTCGCGAGATAGCCCAGATCCAGCGTGCCTGCGATGACCTGGCTGCCGCCGTACCAGAGGACGACCAGATTCGCGCCGCCGCCCAGCACGTACAGCGAGCCCGTGAGCATGGCTCGGAAGTTCGCGAGAGCGAGCGTCTCCCGGACGAGGCCTTCGTTCTCGTTGCCGAACGCCGCCTCCTCGACGGGTTCCGTGGCGTAGGCGCGTACGACGCGGGCGCCGGCGAAGCTCTCCTGCGCGCGCGCTGACAGGTCACCGATGGACTCCTGCACGGCGCGCGTGCGGCGCATGATCTGCGGACCGAGCACGCGCACGACCACCATGATCGCGAGCAGCGGCCCCAGCGCCGCCAGGGTGAGCGTCAGCGAGAGATCCATCATGCTCGCCACGGCCACGGGGAAGAGCACGATCGTGCTGCCGACGTACATCAGCCCCGGCCCGAGCGAGAACCGCACGGCTTCGACGTCGCTCGTCAGCCGGGCGAGCAGATCACCCGTGCGGGTGCGATCGAAGAACGTCGCGGGCAGGCGCTCGACGTGGGCGAAGAGATCGCGTTGGAGATCACGTGCGGCGCGCCGGGACGTGCCTACGAGGAAGACCCGCATGCCGAACGTGAACACGGCGGCAACGAGGGACACGCCGAGGAACGTCCATCCCAGCCGCACGGCGTCGTCCACGCCCTCTGGGCTGCCGCGCTCCAGGGCATTCAGCGCCTCGCCGACGAGTCGCGGGGCGTACACCATGAGCAGCCTGCTGGCCACGACGCAGCACGCGCCGAACAGCAGGGGGACCTTGTAGCGCGGGACGTAGCGCAGGATCCGGCGATAGGCTTGGCGCACGCGGCCGGCTCCACGGTGTTTCGGCGACAGGGTGGGGAGAGCCTAGCGTGCATATCGCGCGAACCGCTGCGGATGGCACGGGCGCGTGCTCCGGGAGTCGAGCGGGCATCCTCCTTTTTCGATTCAGGAGCGCAGGCGTGCGCCTCCGCACAGTCGTCCCACGGAGCCTTCGAGGGCCGGAGCCGGCGCGGTGCCATTCCGTCGTGCGCAACCCACTTTCATGGAATGGGTTACGACAATTGCGCGCATTCGGCGCGCTCGCGGCATGCAGCTTGCCTTCTCACACGTGAGGTTCGGCGCACAGTTCGACCGAGGACAACCCCCTTTTTCCGTAGCCCAAAGCCCCTTTGCCGGGCCTCGACCTAGGCGAGGGCGAGCCGTGAGTAGCGGCTCGCCCTCGTCGTTCTTTTTTGGGCCGGATGGCGCGGATTCGAGCCTGTTGCGTTCCGGCGGTCGCGGGCCGTGATGCGCCGAAGTCCCTCGGCGGCCTGGCGCAACTTCCGCGCCACCGGCCGATGGCCTCGAGCCCCGGGTACCGCAGCGGCATGGCTACGATCCGGACAAGCCCGAGCATCCAGGGAGTAGCCGCCGCGGACACCCACAGGCACGGCCCTCGCTGCGCTCAGGCCGAACCGGGGCTCGATGCGCACGACGCCCGCAGGCCGGACGATGCACCGCACCCGGTCACCTGCAGTTGCTCGGCCCGCTCCGCGGACCGGCAACAGCCCTCGATTTCACTTTTTGGGCCGGATGGCGCGGATTCGAGCCTGTTGCGTTCCGGCGGTCGCGGGCCGTGATGCGCCGAAGTCCAACCGCGTTCCAGCGCCGTCACCACGCCACCGGCCGATGGCCTCGAGCCCCGGGTACCGCAGCGGCACGCACGCGAACCGGACAAGCCCGAACACCGCCGG
>JAHEIK010000117.1:7925-9542 GCA_024639415.1 Planctomycetota bacterium | reverse complement strand
CCTGG
The DNA here is from genome assembly GCA_024639415.1 of Planctomycetota bacterium. Taxonomy (GTDB): domain Bacteria; phylum Planctomycetota; class PLA2; order PLA2; family JAEUHO01; genus JAHEIK01. Next base: position 9,537 of record JAHEIK010000117.1, on the reverse strand, counting down.
CGCCCAGGTGCACGTCCACGCCGATCCGCATCCCTTCCTTCCGGAGGACGGCGTAGACTGAGGCCATGCGGCGACTCGCCCGGGCATGGTCCGTCCTTCTCCTCTGTCTTCTGGCCTGGTCCGCTCGCGGTGCCGCGGCGGAGGGCGCCCTCCAGGACGCACGCAAGGATCTGGCGATGCTGCGCCGGATGAGTCGCAGTCCGCGCGCGACCAACGACGACCTGATCCAGTACCTCACCGTGGTCGCCGAGTCCGCCGCCAACCTCGGAGCGGATCCGCGCCCAACTCCCAAGCACGGGGAGGCCCGCAGCCCCGTCACACGCCGGTGCCCGGACGTCGAGCGCTACCGCCGCCAGGCGCACGCGCTCTACCTGAACTGCCTCGTACTCGCGAGGCCGACGAGGTACGGACGCAACCAGCGAGCGCCGGCCAACATTCGTGCTGCGCAGATCCTCGGCGAGACGGCGGCCTACTTGGGCGCCGAGGATCGCGAAGCCCTCTCCGCGCGCATCCGGCGCGTGGTCGACCGGCACTTCCTGAAGGTCAAGGCGTACGCGGTCTCCGAGGACGTGCTCGAGGCAGTGTTCCTGGCACTCGCGCGCCTCGGCTCGCTCGAGACGCTCGAGTGGATCCTGAAGGAGCACGTCCACGCCCGGGTCGAGCGCTCCGACTACCTCCTGACCGCCCACCGCTCGCTCGTGCGCTACCGCAGCGTGCCGGGCGATCTGCGCTACCGGATCGTCAAGAAGTTCATCCGGGTCTACGTCCCGATCGAGAGGTTCGCCGAGGGCAAGACACGGGGCGGCCAGCCGCGAGACGGCCTCGGCATGATGGCGCGGCGCCTCTGGTACGACATCCGCTCAGAGGTCAGGGAGGTCGTGCGCTACTACGCGGCGCGGCGCTCGCGCATGGCCCCACGTATCGGCACGAAGCCGCCGACGCGGATGAGCGAGTTCGAGGCCTGGTTCCGCCGCCACAAGGATCCGCGCAAGGCGCCCTGGGTCGATCCCAAGCCGCGGCCTGCGAAGTAGCGCGATCCTCAGAGCGCGAAGGCGTCGCCCTCGCGCGCCACGCCGAAGCCCTCCGGGAGCGCGGGCGGCTCAGGACCGAGCAGCGCGTTCGTGTGGTTGAGGTGGATGAAGATCACCTCGCCGCGTGAGCCCGCGAAGCGCTTCAAGCTCTCGGTGACGAAGGGATGCTTCACCTCGAGGATCTCGCGGTGGGGGAGTTCGTCGCGGGCGTAGAAGGTCCCGTCGATCAGCGCGACATCGGCCTCGCGAATGCGCTCCGTCATCGCCGGCGGAAAGACGTCGGCGTCCGAGACGTAGATGAGCGTGCGCTTGGGACCGCAGATCTCGACCCCGATGGTGTCGGTGTCCTCGCCGCGGTGGGGCGTCAGGAACGCGTTGATCTCCGCGCCGTCGAACGCCAGCGTCTCGCCGGGGCTCAGCGTCTCGAGCCGGATCTCGTGGCGCTCGACGAGGTGCGACCAGGGCCGGTTCGTCTCGAGGAAGCGCCGCATGCTGGGCGTGCAGTACACCGGCACCTGCTTGGCGCTCATCGCTTCGCGGCCGAGCATCGCGAGTCCCAGGTAGTGGCCCATGTGGGCGTG
>JAHEIK010000117.1:0-7915 GCA_024639415.1 Planctomycetota bacterium | reverse complement strand
GCGTGCGTCAGGATGAGGGCGTCGACGCCCGGCGCCTCGCTGCCGGCGGCATCGGAGAGCTCGACGAGCTGTGCCGCGAAGTCCGGCGTCGCGTCCACGATGAGTCGCTTGCCGCTCTCGCCGACGATCCCGATGCACGAGACACGGCGGCGCAGCAGCGGGTTCTCGCGAGCGCCGTCGCAGTGCGCACAGCCGCAGCCGGCATGCGGAAAGCCTCCGTCCTGCGCGGTGCCCAGTACGTGCACGTGGATCGTCATGCGCGCAGCGTACGCGAAGCTCGGGGACGGCAGCGCTCCGATCCGGGGACGCGCTACTTCGCGGGTGCAGTCAGCGTCGTGAGACGCTCGGAGGCCGTCTTCGCGCTCGGCGTGCCCGGGTACTTCTCGCCGATTGCGCGGAGCTTCTTCTGCGCCTGCTTGTGGACGTGCGCGAAGCGCTTGGCCTTGGCGCCGTTCTTCTCGAACCACCTGTCGAAGGCGAGCAGCAGCTTGTAGGCCGCGACCTCCGGCTTGACCGCCGGATCACGGCTGAGCTTCTTCAGCAGCGCCTCGGCGGGCTTGCGGCCGTCCTTGACGTCGGCCAGCGCGGCAAGCGCGGAGCGCAATCCCACGTAGGCCTCCAGCGGTTCCTGCCTGCCGACGAGGGCCTCGGCTTCGAGGAGCGCCTCCTTGAGCGCGGCGGCGCGGCGGGCGGGTGCCAGGTCGTCGAGCCAGCGCACCGCCTCTTCGAGCAGCGCCACCGGCGGCATGACGTGGCCGCCCTTGAAGTTCCTGTAGCGCACAGGATTGCCGGCCTTCTCAAGCGTCTTCGAGAGCGGATCGAGCTCGCGCTTGTTGGGGTCGGTCTCGCCGCACGTGAGGTAGGCGGCCAGCTGCTTGCTGACCGGGTTGCCATCGGGCGGCAGTCCCGCACCGATGGCGATGATGCCGGCGATGTGCTCCGCGTGCATGCGGGCCACGGCGAACGAGACGCGTGCACCGCCCGAGAAGCCCGTCACGTAGCGCATCGTCGGGTGCAGCTCGAAGCGCGCTTCGGCGTCGGCCCACATGGCCTTGATGGCCTTGTCGATCGGTGCCCAGGGACCGTTCCTCGAGTTCATCGAGCCCACGACGATCCAGCCGCGTTCTTCGCACACCTGGCGGTAGCGCTGGACGAAGACGTCACCGCGCGCGTTGGGAGAGAAGCAATAGAGGATCGGCCACGGCCTCTTGGCCGTGTACGCCTTGGGCAGGTAGCACGCGTACGACTGCGTTTCGTCGCTCTTGCACTGGACACGCACTTCCTTGCCGGGCGCGGGCTCCGCGGCGTACGCGGTGCCGGAGGCTGCGAGAGGGAGGGCGAAGAGGATGACTGCGAAGAGGACGACGAGCCGCAGGAGTGTCATGGTGCGCCCAGCATAGCGCTCTCGCTCATACCGGGGGCTGCATGTGGCGGCGCGTGTCGATCTTCTCGAGGTCCTTCGGTACGGGCGCTTGGAGGGTCACGGTCTCGCCCCCGACCGGGTGTGGGAACTCGAGCCGCAGCGCGTGCAGTGCCGGGCGCTTGGCCGGCTCCCCGCCGTACTTCAGGTCGCCGAGGATCGGGTGGCCGACGAACGCGAGCTGGCAGCGGATCTGGTGGGGGAGCCCCGTGCCCAGGGCGATCTCCAAGCGTGCCGACTTGTTGCCGCGCGCGACCACGTCGTAGGTCAGGCGGGCCACCCGGCCGTCGTCGTCGCCGTCGGCGGCGATGAGCGTCACGCCACCCTCGCGCCGCAGGCGGTGCACGAGTTCAACGTGGTCCTGCTCCGGGATGCGCTCGACCCAGGCGAGGTAGGTCTTCTTCAGGTCGGGCGAGCGGTCGTGGAAGGCCTTCGAGAGGCGGGCGGCAGCCTTCGAGGTGCGGGCCACGACCATGGCGCCCGAGACATTGCGGTCCAGCCGGTGGACGAGGCCGATGTACGCCTTGCCGGGCTTGCCTTCGGCCTCGCGGCGGTAGTCGTCGAGCAGCTCGTCGAGCGACTCGACGCCGGGCGGTCCGCCCTGGGAGAGCAGGCCCGCGGCCTTGCTCAGCCCGATCAGGTGGTTGTCCTCGTAGAGCACGGTCGCGCCGCGCCGCTTCAGCTTGCGCCGCGCCTTCATCCGCTCCGGGGTGCGTTCGACCTGCATGACGCAAAGCCTACTGCGCCGGGGCAGAATGCAGGCATGCCCCGTCTGCCCTCCACTATCGACGTGAGCGAGCACGTGCGCATCCCCGCGCACGAGATCGAGCTGAGCTACGCCCGATCCGGCGGGCCCGGGGGGCAGCACGTCAACAAGACCTCCAGCAAGGTGCTGCTGCGCTGGAACCCCAGGACGTCCGAAGCCCTGCGCGACGAGGATCGTGAGCGCATCGAGGAGAAGCTGGCCTCACGGCTGACGGAGGACGGCGACCTGCTCGTCACGTCGGAGCGCAACCGCGAGCAGTCGCGCAACGTCGACGATGCCGTCGAGAGACTCATCGGGATCCTGCGCGAGGCGCTCAAGCGCCAACGCAAGCGGCGCAAGACGAAGCCCACACGCTCGTCGCAGCGCAAGCGCCTCGACAGCAAGAAGCGGCGGGGTGACACGAAGCGCCAGCGCAAGCGCCCCTCCGGCGAGGACTAGGTCCGTCTCCAGCGGGAGATGCGCTGCGCTTGGAACTGCGAAGGGGCGGCCCCGCGGCGACACCCTCGCGGATGCCGCCACGTGACCGCCCCCTCAGGCGTAGCGCTGTGTGACTACCGCTTGCCGGTGGCTCCGTAGCGGTGCTCGGGACGCGCGAGGATCTCGTCCAGCAGCTTCTTGACGGCGTGCGCGCCATCCTTCTTCGCCGGGTCCTTCTCGGCCTTCTCGAGGATCTCCTTGATCTCGGGAATCAGCTCCTGGTACCAGCGCTCCGCGACCTCGAACGTGCCGTGCCAGTGCGCGTAGTCAGGCGCCATCATCGACGCACCGTGACGGGCGCGGCGGCCCTCGTGGTGCCAGAGGTAGAACCACGTCCACTCGATCTTCTCGTCGAAGGGCGGCTTGGTGATGAGTCCGTGCTTCTTGAGGGCGCCCATCAGCTGCGAGCCGGGCGTGCCGTACTTCGCGTTGTAGAGCTTCACGAAGTCGTCGTACTGCTTGTAGAAGTTCTCGACGTACTTCGGTGAGTGGCAGTTCATGCAGACGTTCTGCATGGCCTTGCGCTTGTCCTGCCAGCTGCTGACGATCTTGGCAGGATCGCTCGTCGCGTTGTGCTGCGCGTCCGTGTCGAGCAGCTTGGAGACCGGCGGACGGTTGTTCCACGAGATGCGCTCGCGCGGATCGTGCGTGATCGGCATGTCCCTGGTCGCGGACATGTGGCACGTCGCGCATGTGGGCGCCGCGTCGTAGTCCTTGCCCAGGATCCACGTCTTGGCGTCGAGGTTCATCTTGTCCTTGAGGTCGCGGTAGGCGATGCCGTGCTTGCTCTCCTCGTAGATCTCCTTCTGCGGGTGATCCGGGCCGAGGTGGCACTTGCCGCAGTTCTCCGGCTGGCGCGCGCGGCGCGAGGAGAAGTCGTGGCGGGAGTGGCAGGCGCTGCAGCTGCCGCGGCTGCCGTCGAGGTTCAGGCGGCCGATGCCGGTGTTCGGCCAGCTCTTCGAGTCGAAGAGGGGCTGACCCGACTCGCCGCGCTGGATCTGCGCAGGATCGATGAGGCTCTTGTCGAACGTGACGACGGCCTTGCCGCCACCCTTCGGGATCTCCAGCTTCCAGGGCGTCATGGCTTCGCCGGACTTGGAGAGCAGCGAGAGCTGGCTTCCGTGGCACTGCTGGCAGCCCGTGTTCGCGAACGCGAGTCCGTTGATCTCGACGAACGTGCCGGGGTTGTGCGGATCCGGGATCTTCACAGGGCCGCGGTGGCCTTCGACGACCTCGGCGAGGAGGTTGTCGAGCGAGTGCAGGATGTTGCCGCCCTTCGCGTGGTGGCTGGCGGTGAACTCCTCGAACTCCTTCTCGTGGCACTCACCGCAGTCCTTCGGCGAGACGACGGTGGCAATGAGCTTGCCCTCGTGCATCCAGGCGTCGAGGTCACCCTTCTGGGCCTCGTGGCAGCCTTCGCAGCCGACGTCGTGGTCGGCGTGCGCCGAGCCGCGCCAGTGGCCGACGATGCCGGGCGTCTCCTCGGCGTGGCACTGCAAGCAGGTCTTCTGCTTCTCCTCGCCCTTCTCGTCGGCCGTCGCCGTCTTGGGGGCGAGCCCCTCGGGACTGTCCGTCGTGCTGATCGCAAACACCAGGGCACCGCCGATCAGCAACAGGCAGGCGAGTGTCCACGTCGTGGCTTGCTTCCTCATGGTCTCCTCCCGGATGAGCGTCCGCGGGCGAGGAAAGCGGGCGCGATCCGAGGGCAGGTGTACCAAATTCCGACCAAAAGGTAGAGAATTGCAGCAGGGTGCTGCCGGATGCTTGGAAAGGCTCTCCAGTGACCTCCTGCAGGGGGCGCCGGAGGCCAGGAGCCGTCGTCGGTTAGGCGAAGAGGTCCTTCTCGACTCGTCCTCCCACGCGACTCCCACTCGACCTTCGGTCGAGCGGGGCCCGTCTCTTCGAACTTGCGAACCAGTGCACCCTCTCCCACCCGACCTACCGGTCGCGCGGGGCCCGTCTCTCCGGACTCGGGAACCGATGCCCCCTCGCCGGCTCGGGGGCTGGCTCGAACGGTTCAGGTTCCCCGTTGAGGCTGCGGCACTAGCTAGGCGAACAGGTCGTTCACCACCCGTCCGTCCTTGTACACGATCTGGATCGGGCGTCCCTGTGAGGTGTAGAACGTCTTCGCCGCGTCGATCGCCGTGGCGTGCATGATCGAGGCGTAGAAGTCCTCGGGCTTCACGTGGCCGTCGACGACGGTCTCGCCCTTGGCGTCCGTCTTGCCGATCACGCGGCCGCCCTGCACACCGCCGCCGGCCAGCCAGGCCGACCACGCGCGCGGGTAGTGGCCGCGGCCGTTGCGGCCCGTGTCGATGCGGGGGGTACGGCCGAAGTCGCCGACCCAGACCACCAGCGTCTCGTCGAACTTGCCGGAGGCCTTCAGGTCGTCGAGGAGCGCGGCAACGGCCGGGTCGAGCTGCTGGTTGAGGGTGCGGACGCGGTTGAAGCCGTCGTCGTGCGTGTCCCAGCCGCCCATCATGACCTCGACGCACTTGACGCCTTCGTCGATCAGCCGGCGTGCCATCAGGCAGCCCATGCCGAAACGCGTCTTGCCGTAGCGCTCGATCGTCGCGGGCTTCTCGCTCTCGAGATCGAACGCCGTGTTCTTCGGGGAGTCCATGAGCTTGCGAGCGCGATCGAACATCGCCTGCTGCGCCTCTCCGACACCCTTCGTGCGGTCCTTGCCGAAGCGGGCGTTGAGCTTCTCGAGGAAGCCGACGCGCTCGTCGCGCCGCTCCTTCGTCATGCCGCCGGCCAGCTCCAGATTCTGGACGACCGGTCGCTTGCCGCCGCCGCCCTGGCGCCTACGCGCAGGACCGCGCTCGTCCGAGCCGCCGGCGGGCGCTTGGACCTGGATCGCGAAGGGTGCATGCCGGACCCCCATGTAGCCGGGACGCGCGCCCGGGCCGTTGATCGCGATGCACTCGGGCAGCGCGGCAGTCTTGCTGCCGAGCTCGTGGCTGACGATCGTCCCCAGCCCCGCGTGGACGACGGTGGGGGTGGGAGCGTAGCCGGTGTGCATGAGGTAGCGCGCGCGCTCGTGGTTGCCCTCCTTGCTCGTCATGCCGCGGATCAGCGCGATGTCCTGCATGCGCTTGGCGACTTCGGGCAGGCTGGAGGCGATCTTCACGCCCGACACCGCCGTGTCGATAGACCGCGTCGGTCCCTGGGTCGTCGCGCCCGGCTTGGGATCGAACGTGTCCAGGTGGCTCGCTCCGCCACTCATGAAGAGCAGGATGACCTGCTTGGCCTTGCCGCGCCCGGCGATCGCCTTGGCGACCTGGTCGGTGCCCTCTTCGGCGAAGACGTGGCGCAGCGGCGCGGCGAGGAGGCCGGCGGCGGCTGCGGCACCCGCGCCGTAGCGCAGGACCTGGCGGCGGGAGATCGGGGCGGGTGTGGCGTTGTCACAGTGCTTGCACATCACGGGCTCCTGGAATGCATCGAGAGGGGGGCTGGGGACGATGGCTAGTGGTTCGTCATGAACTCGGCGGAGTTGAGGATCGCCCAGAAGAGGTCGGCGTAGCCCTTGGGGTACTCGCTCTTGCGCGAGGCGAGGAAGCGCTGCGCTTCGCGCTGCTCCTCGCGGCCGGCCTCACGGCCGTACGCGCGCAGGAAGAGCTGGTCGATGATGCGGCCCTCGCTCTTCTCCGTGCGTAGGAGTTCATCGAGCATCGTCGTCGCTCCGCGGCGGCGATTGCGCTCGCGGCCCGCACGCTCGCGTCCCTTGCTGCGCGCCTTGCGGCGACCACTCGGCTTCCCGAGGTCGCGCTCGCCGCCGATCGCTCTCTGGATCAACTCCCCGTTCATCAGGAACAGGCCCTGCGGGATGCTGCCGGAGAAGTCCTCCTCGGCCTTGCCCTCGTCGTCGTCGAAGACGAAGGTGAACGCCGAGAAGATGCCGCGCTGCGCGGCCTGACCCTGGCGCCGCGAGACGCGGCTGAGGCGCGTCTCCATGCCTGTAGCACGCACCAGGGCGAAGTAGAGCTGCTCGGTGTTCAGCGGCCTGACCGACGCCTTGGCGAACAGCGCCGCATCCGGCTCCTCGTCTCCGTCCCAGCGCGATGTGCGCTGGTACGTGTCGGAGTTGAGCACGATGCGCTGGAGGCGCTTGAGGTCGTAGCCGTTGGACTTGAAGTCCTCAGCGAGCACGGCCAGGACGCGCGGATGCGACGGCTCCTGGAAGCTGTTGAAGTCGTCGATCGGGTCGACGATGCCGCGGCCGAGGAACGTGCCCCACATGCGGTTGGCAAGTGCCTTCGCGAAGTACGGGTTGTCATTCGACGTGACCCAGCGTGCGAGGAGGTAGCGGCGCGAGACGCCGGGCAGGTCCGCGGCCTCCGAGGCGAGCCAGAACTTGGGCGTCGTCCCCATGAGCTTCGCGCGAGCCTTGAGCTGCTCGTTCTTCGCGTTCTTCAGGCGGCGTAGCATGCGGTCGGTTTGGCGCGGATCGATGTTGGCCTCGCGCACCTCGACGATGTTGCGGTACTTGGCCAGGTCCTTGAGCTTCGCGCGCATCTCGGGGCCCATGCGATCCATCGCGCCGTCCATGCCGTCGCCGCCCTGGGCGCCCGGCCGGCGTAGGTCGGCGCCCTGCTTCGCGGCGCCCTTCTTCTTCTGCATGTCGCGCCGCATCTTCTGCAGCTCGCGGTACTCGGGCACGCGGCGGACGGAGGTCAGGGCGAAGAACGCCGCCATGCCTTCGAAGTCCTTCTGTTTCCAGTCGGGCTCGTAGATGTGGTCGTGGCATTGGGCGCACTGGATCTGCACGCCGAGGAAGTGCTTGGCAACGGCCCCGGCGGTGTTGTTCGCGTTGCTCTCCCAGCGGGCCAGGTAGCCGGCGGCGCCGTTCTCATCCGTGCGGCCGCTGGCCGTGATGAGATCCTCGACGATGGCGTTGTACGGGCGGTCGGCAGCGATCTGTGCGCTGAGCCACTCGTGGAACTTCTTGCCGCCTTCGCCTGCGATGTAGCGGCCGCCCTGGCCTTCGCGGGCGCGGCCCTGGTGGACGCTCATGCCGGTCAGCGTGCGGAACCAGAAAGACGCCTGGTTCTCGGCGTACGCATCGCTCTCCATGAGTTCGTCGATCTTGCGCGCGCGCTTGTCCCGTGCCTTGTCGGCGAGGAACGTCGTCACCTCTTTGGGTGTGGGCACGGTCCCGAGCAGGTCGAGGTACAGGCGCCGGAGGAACTCGCTGTCCTCCGAGCGGGCTGCGGGCTGGACGCCCTCGGCTTCGAGCTTCTCGAGGATCA
>JAHEIK010000116.1 GCA_024639415.1 Planctomycetota bacterium | reverse complement strand
CCCTCGAGTCCTGCCGACTGGGGGCGGAGGCGCCCCGGCGGCGCCGGGTGGAGGTGAAGAACGGCATGCTGCGCGTCGCGCTGACGCCCGCGCCCATGTACGTGATTCCCCTCGAAGACGCGCCCCGCTGATGGCCTCGGCCGGGGCACCGCGAGCCTAGGATCCCGCAAGGTGGCGCATACCAAATCCAGCACGCTGCAGCGCTTGCGCCGTGGACGCATGGTGCAGCGCTTCTTCCTGCTGCTCGGTGTCGCCCTGGTGCGCGTCCTGGCTGCCCTGCCCGGGCGGTGGGTGCTGGCGTTCGCCGACGTCGTCGCCGCCGTGTTCGCCTTCTTCAGCCGCCGCTCACGCGTCGTCGCCTACCAGAACCTTCGCGCCGTCTTCGGTGCCGACTTCCCCGAAGCGGAGTGTCGCCGGATCTTCCGCGCCTCGTGGCGCTCGCTGGCGCGTTCCGGACTGTTGCTCGCTCACCTGCAGCCGATCACTCCGGAACGCTATCGCCGCTGGGTCGACGTGGATCCGGATCTCGAGAAGCGTCCTCACGTCAGGCGCCTCGTGCAGGAGGGTGGCGTGATCGTCTCCGGGCACCTGGGCAACTGGGAGCTGCTGCTGGCGCTGCGCGTGCTCTATCCGCACCTGCCACAGACCATCTTCCTTGCCGAGGCCGTGCCTCACGAGCTGTTCAACGAGGCCCTGGGCCGGCTGCGCAGCCACGCCGACCTGCGCTCGGCGCTGCGGCGGGGCGGTGCGCGTGCGGTCGCGAAGGTCGTGGGGGCGGGCGGCATCGCGGGCCTGCTCGTCGATCGCAACGTGCGACGCAAGCAGGGCGGGATCTGGGTTCCGTTCCTGGGGCTGGAGGCGCGCACGACCCCGCTCGCCGCGTGGGCGGCGCTGCGCTACGACAAGCCGATCCATCCCGTGTTCTGCCTCCCGACCCCCGAGGGGCGCTACCGGATCGAGTGCCGCGAGGACATCACGGAGGGCATCGAGGACGTGCCCGAGGAGGAGCGCACGCTGGAGCTGATGCGGCGCATCAACGTCATGCTGGAGAGCTACATCCGCGCGGACCCGGCCATCTGGCAGTGGCGCCTGAAGCGCTTCAAGAGCCGGCCGCACGAAGAGCGGGGCCGCTACCCACCCTACAGCGAGCACGATCCGGACTGACGACGGGGGCGGCGGGGCGTAGACTCTCGGCCATGCCGGAGTCCGAGGTCTTTCATTCGCCGGCGCTCTACCTCGGACCGCTCGAGGTCGTCGAGCGGACGTCACGCAGCCGGCGCAAGCTGCGCGGGACCGTAGCGAAGCTGTGGATCACGAAGCTGCTCTGGACGCTGGGGCACCGCGTGCCGCGGCGGTTGCACGGCAGCCTCCTGCGCCTTCTGGCGCTGCCCGTGCAACTGGCGGCGCCCCTTCCGGGCAATCAGCTGCTCTCCGCGTGTCGCACGATGAGTGCGCTCGCGGCCCGGGCGGGCTACGACCATCCTCCGCGGGAGCTGTACCGCGCGTTCGTGGACGGGGCGCGCGGCGCGCTGGAGTTCGGTGTGCCGGCCGTGACCGGTGATCCCGACGGATCGGCGGACCGCATTCTCGTTCGCAGGCCGGACGTGCTGCGCGACCTCCTCGCCGAGCACGGCGGCTGCGTCCTATGCGTGCCGCACAACACGGGAGCGGTCCTGGCGTCGCTGAAGGTGTCGCGCATCGTGCCCACGGTCCTGTTGGCCAAGAACCCGGGCTCGATCGCGCGTACGCGCGCGGCGCTGCACATCTACGAGAGCCTCGGCGTGCAGGCGCTGCTCGTGCGGGACGGCAATCCGTTCGAGCTGGCGCGCGCGTGCCTGCGCACGCTGCGCGACGGCAAGCTCCTCGTGGCCACGGTGGACCGCATCCACCGGGACGACGACCGGATCCTCGCGCCGTTCTTCGGGGGCGTGGCCAGCGTCGGGGGCTGGGCGAGCAAGATCGCAGCGAAGGCGCAGGTTCCCGTGCTCCCGGCCTACACCCACGCGCAGCGCCGGCACGTCGAGCTCGTCTTCGGCGAGCCGCTGTGCAGCGAGGAGCCGGACGTGCTGCTGGGGCACTACCTACGTCACATCGAAGGCGAGATCCTCAAGGACCCGGCGTCCTGGTCCTTCCTTGCCGATCGCCGCTGGCGCTGGGTCCTGGAGGATGCGCTCGCAGGTTCGCGCCGGACCGATGGGGGGGTGCTGCGTCCGGGCCGGGACCGGGCGACCTTGCCGTCGAGCCGTCCCCTCGGCAGTTGAGCAACAGCCCCGCGCGGGAGCGAATGTGCGCGGGGCATGAGCCCCGCGCGGCCCGAGCGTGCCGCGAGGTCCCGCTTGGTCGATACTCAGGCCTACCGCCCAAGGAGCGTCGTCCCCGCATGTCCCGATCCGCGCTATGTCTGCTGCTGCTGCTCGCCGGCGCTGGGGTCGTCGTGTGGCAGGTCGCAGGTCGCACGGGCGGCGAGGCCGGCGGCGTGCGTCCTGAGCGCACCGCAGCCCCGAGGGGCGGCGAGCGGGGCGAGACCGGCTCGCTGGCCGACGTGCGCTCCTGGGCGTATCAGCTCCAGGGGTTGGAAGCGCCCGGAGCCATCGACCGCCTCGTGCGGGCGCCTGTCGATCTCTTCGTGCTGGAGCCTACGACCACCGTGCGCGGCTCCGAGGACTTCCCGATTCGGGGCGTGGTGCGGCGTCTGCATGCACGGGCCCGGTCGAGCACCACGCCGACGCTCTGCCTCGCCTACCTGAACGTCGGCCAGGCGGAGGACTACCGGACCTACTGGCAGGAAGCGTGGCGCCCGGGCAAGGAGCACGGCGACGAGCAGGGCTTCGTCCTGTGCGAAGATCCGGACGGCTGGGAGGGGAACTTCCCCGTGGCCTACTGGGACCCCGCATGGCAGCGCCTCCTCTTCGGTTCCTCCACCGCACTGCTCGATCGTGTCCTGGCGCAGGGCTTCGACGGCGTGTACCTGGACTGGGTGCTCGGCTTCGTCGACGAGACCGTCGCTGCGGCAGCACGTCGAGCCGACGTGGACCCGGCCCGGGCCATGGCCGAGCTGATTCGCGATCTGCGAGCGCATGCCCGCAAGACCCATCCGGACTTCATCGTGGTGGCGCAGAACCCCGGCGACCTGCTCGACCGCGTACCTGAGGTCGCAGGTTGGATGGACGGGATCGCGCAAGAGGGGCTTCTGTTTCGAGGCGCGGCGACAAGCGACTGGGAGGCGCCCGAGGCCGTTGGCAAGCGCCGCCCGGACGAGGGCGAGGGCTCCTCCGTGTCCGTCGCCCGGCTGCTGCGCCGCTACCACGATGCCGGGCTGCCCGTCTTCACGGTGGACTACGCGCGAACGTCCGAGGACCGTGCGGAGGCCGTCGCCTTGAGCCGCGGCTTCGGATTCGTGCCGTGTGTGACGCGCACCCCGCTCGACCGCATCCCGGACCACGTCTTCTCGCCGGTCGAAGCGCCGCGCTGACTCAGGCGCCCTCGGCTACCGGATCGATCTCGACAGGCGGCTGCGTGAACGTGAGGAACTCCAGGCGCTCGTAGTTGCGCACGAGCGCGAGGTAGGCGACGCACAGCGACAGGAAGGCCGCCGCCGCGTAGCCGATCCCGTACGTGGCTACGCCGGCATCGACGCTCCACAGGGCGAGCGCGGTGTTGGCCACGAGGAACGTAGCGGCCGTCACCAGGGCGCTTCCGCGCAGGTCGAAGTAGAGCTGGACGAGAATGACGATCAGCAGCATCACGTGGAAGAACGACGCGAGACAGCAGGCGCGCAGGACGTCCACCGCAGCCTCCCCGAGGCCGAGGAGTCGGATGATCGTCGGTGCGAGCAGCAGCATGAGCATGGTGACCGCGCCCTGGACGCGCAGGAGTCGCACCGAGCTCTCACGGAGGTCGGCGAGCATGGCGCGCTTGCGCCGCTCGATCTCCTCTAGCGGGAAGCCCTGCAGGATGCTGCCGTAGAAGGCGCGGTAGCACTCGTAGAAGCTGGTCTCGACACGCACGATCATGAGCGCGAGTGAGGGAATGACCGTCGCGTAGGCGAGGAACTTGCACGTGTCATAGAGCGGATGGAAGTTCACCTGTACGACGGTGCCGCGTCCGTCGACGCTCCAGAAGACGATCTGGTCGGCCCAGATGGCTGCGTTGTAGAAGAGGCCGACGAGTGCGAGGCGCGGGTAGGTGCGGACGCTGCGCAGGATCGTGGAGTCTTCCTGCCCTCCCATGTCGAGCGCACGGATCGCGGCGCGCAGCAGGAGGATGAGCGTTACGCCTTGCCCGAGAGCGTAGGCGCCGACGAGCGTCGTCGCACTCTGGTGGATGCCCCAGGCCTCGGCGGCCGTCAGCACGACGGCGGTGAAGGCCACCAGCGTTCCGTAGAAGTAGGCGCGCAGGACGCTCTTGTGCTCCTTCGTAGCACCGAGCCAGATCAGGGCGAGCCACGTCAGGCTGATGATCACGTAGAGCGCCACCGAGGCGATCGCAAGGTCGAGGGGGATGCCCGAGAGGACGCAGAAGAGCGTGCCGATCGCCGTCTGTCCGATGGCGATGACCTTGCTGCCGTGGGCGAGAGCCGGCAGCAGGCGGTCGTACTGCTTCGCGTAGAGTAGATCCGCTGCGCGGCGCGTGAAGCTCATCTGCACGGCGCCGACCGCGATCAGGCTGAAGGCGAAGGCGTAGGTGATGATCGCGCGGAAGGCCTCGTAGGTAGGCTGATCCAGGAAGGCTGGCGCAGCGAGGCTGATCGACACGAGTCCCACGATCGTCACGATCCACGGGCCCGACGAGACCAGGCTGGCGATCACGTAGCCGCGCACGCGGGAGAGCAAGCCGCCTTCGTCGCGAATCAGTCGCTTGAGCTCGAAGCCGATTCCAGCCATGTCAGGCAGCCCCCGCATGGCGGCGGTAGATGGCGCCGTACTCCTGGACCATGTCGCGCACGTCGTAGAAGCGCTGGACGCGCTGGCGCATGGAGGCGCCCATCGAGCGCCTGAGCTCGTCGTCGCGGGCGATCTTGACGAGAGCCTGGGCCATCGCGCCCGGCGAGGCCATCGGGACGACGAGCCCGCCTTCGCCGAGCGCCTTGTCCTCGGGCGTGCGGCCACCGAGCAGCTCGCTGCAGGCGCCGACATCCGTGGATACGACGGGGACACCGCGAGCACCGACTTCCAGGATCGTGAGAGGCTGCGCCTCGGAGATGCTGGAGAGCACGCAGAGGTCCAGGGCCGGCAACACGCGCGGCACGTCGACCATGCCCTCGAACGCGACGTGGTCGTCCAGACGCAGCGTCTTGGCAAGGCGGCGGCAGTCCTCGACGTACTCGGCCTCGTCGAGCGGTCCCAGGATCCGGAGGCGCACGTGCGGCAACTCGTCGATGACGAGGCGCATTGACTGCAGCAGCGTGCGGACGTCCTTGATGGGGCATACGCGGCCGATGAAGCCGATGGTGAAGACGTCGGGGTCGTGCTGCTCGGCGTCGGGCGGCGCATTGCCGTAGCGCTCCAGGTCGATGCCGTTGGGCACGACCCGGATCACGTCCAGGTCGGCGCCGTCGGCTGCCTGCAGGCGCCGGTTCCCTTCGTAGAGCGTGAGGATCTCGTCGGACGCCTCGTAGCAGATGCGGCTCATCACGCCGAACTGACGCATCCAGAAGGCGCGGAAGAAGGGCGGGAGGCGTGGGACCAGCGTGGCATGGGCCTGGTTGTCGGGAATCCAGTCGGCGCTCTGGATGTCGATGCGCCGTTCGCGGGTGTAGATCCCGTGCTCGGTGAGGATCAGCGGCCTGCCGGTCTTGGCTTTCGCACCTGCCGCCAGGATGCCGGCGTAGCCCGTGCACACCGTGTGGAAGCAGCGCGCGTCGGGCACCGGGGCGCTGATGGCGTTGAACAGCGGGAGGAACGCGAAGCGCCAGGTCCAGACGAAGCGTAGGAAGCTCCGTGTGCTCGCCTCGGCGCGGTACACGTCGAGCATGACCTCCCACGCCTCCTCCGACTGGAGGAGCATGCGGCGCATCAGCCGCGCGCGCTCGGGGTCGTTGACGAGACGGAAGAACGCGGCGAAGGCGTTCCCGCCGCCCGCTCGCACGTCCTCGAAGAACGTCCGGAAGATCTCGATCGCTTCGTCATCGACCTGGCGCGCCGAGAAGCGCGTAAGCAGATCCTCGTCGCCCGTCTGCAGGTGGACTTCGTCGAGTCCGACCACGTTGGGCGGCAGCTCGTAGCGCATGCCCTGCGGGTACGAGCCGGGCGCCGCACTCAGGTGCAGCAGGTGGAACGTCAGATCCGGGATCTCGCGGATGAGCGTGTGTACCCAGGCGGAGACGCCGCCGGGCACGTACGGATAGGTCCCTTCGAGGACTAGGCAGACGTCAGCCGTCATGCGACTTCCTCACGAATGTCGGGGTCCAGCGCACGGATCCACGTGGGGACGGGGCGGCCATCGGCGGCGAGGGCGCGACCGAAGGCGCGCACGTAGGCGAAGCTCCGCTCGCGGAACGCGGCGGCGGCCATGTGCACGGGATCCACGGCTCCCGTCGGCGCACCGGCCGAGACCATGGAGCCGACATCCTGCTCGAGGCGTGCGGCTTCCTGGGCGTGCCATGCGGACATCGCTTCATCCAGCACGCCGGACGACGCCAGGCGACGATGCGCGAAGACGGGTGTCGTGCGCACGTTGTCTCCGGGCGCGGCCGTCTCGGCGACCTCGCATGCCTCCTCCAGCTCGCGGTAGAGGCGCGTCTCGAGACGCTGCAACTCGCCGTAGGCGAGGAGGCGCACTTCCGGGTCGGGGTCCAGCAGTGCCTCGCGGACCTGGCTCACGAGTTCCGGTCGCTCCGAGTCGACCAAGCGGCTCAGGACTTCGCGCTTCTGGGCTACGGTGCCGCTGCGCAGCACGACGGCGTGACTCTCGACGCACGCGAACGTGACGAGATCCTCCTGGAAGTCACCCGTGAACGCCGAGGGGCGGTGAGGTTGCTCACGGAAGTGCACCCACTCGTCGTACTCGTCGAGGATGCCCTGCGTCCGAGCGTCGTCGCCGGGACCGTCATGGATGCGGATCGTCGCCGCAAGGCAGGTGCCGAAGACCGGCACGGCGTAGGCGCCCAGGATGGCGAGCGTCCCTGCCGCGTTGCCCCCGCAGAGGCTGCGTACCCTGTGGCGGATGAGTTCCGCCGCCAGGAGATGCACGGCCATGAAGATCATGTAGCCGAGCCACGAGCGGTCCGATCCGGCGATGAGCGCGGCCACATCGAGCAACCCGGCGGCAATGGCCACGGTGAGCAGGGACATGCGTGCGGAGCTCATGCGGCGGGCTCCTCGGCGTGCGGCCCGGCCAGCTTGCGTGCGAGGGCTGCGGGTGAGACAGCCTCGACGCGGAGCGGAAGGTAGGGAGCGTCGGGATTGCGCTCGCCAAGGACCTTCAAGAAGCGTGCGATCGACACCTGTGCGCCTTCGGCATCGGTCAGCGGGAACAAGAGGACGAAGCTGCCGTCGCGCAGGCAGAAGAGGCCATCAAGGGGACGCAACGCGCCGGTGGCGCGCGTTGCGTCCAGGATGAGGGCGCGCTCGGCGGTGCGGCCGAGCTTGCCCGGGTGCATGATGACCGCTTGCAGCGGACGGTGGTTGCGCTCAGCGAGCGCGATCTCGACCTGCAGACGGACCCGCAGGTCGTGGGTGTCGCCAACCCGGAGGGAGGCGGGGATACGCACCGGCGGGGTCGCCGCCAGCGGTAGGTGGGCACCGGCGCGGAAGCGCTGCGCGCAGGCGTCGATGAGTGACGGCAGATCGGGCGCCTCGCCATCGAGGCGGATGACGAACGTGTCGAACGCGGCGCCCCCGCGTGCCGCGCCCTCGTGAATGGCCTGCTGCAGCCTCTCGATGCCGTCGTCGTGGATCATGGGCGCGACCAGGGCGAAGCAGCCCGGGTAGCCGAAGCGGTAGGGGCGCTCGCCGAACGGGAAGCCCGGCAGTCCACTGAGGAGCGCCGCCTCGGCCGCCTCCTGCGATGCCCGCCGGCCTTGGCCGTCCGCTACGACCTGTGTCGCGATGATGCGCAGCGGCGCACCGTAGCGCGCCGCCCGATCCACCTCGAGCCAGAGACGCTCGGCGAGCGCGTCCGCTTCGAGGAGGTCGGCGCGATCGTCATGCGTCGGCTGTTCCCGGTCCAAGCGCATCAACGCGGCAGTCATCCACTCGGCGATGCCGAAGAAGATCTCGGCAGTCTCCGTGTTGAGGTAGACGGGGTCGAGGTCGTCGAGACAGAGCAGACCCCAGAGCTGACCACGTCCATCGGAGAGCGGCGCCACGAGCAAGGGCTCTTCGGGAGAAGGCCCCTTGGCGGAGAGGAAGTGGTTCAGCGGCTTGGCGTGCTTCACGACGTCGAGCACGCCGTCGCTGCTGCGCAGCGCCGCGATGCGGTCCGCCTCTTGCTCACCGGTCCAGCCGCTGGCACGCATCAGGTCGATGCGCTGCTCGCCGTCGACGACCCAGATGGATGCCATCGATGCATGGCATTGCTCGCGCACCAGACGCAGGATGGTCGCGGCCAGTACCTCGCGACTGCCCGTCTCGATGCCCACGGCGCCATCCAGCAGGCTGCGCCGTAACGACGGACGCTCCTGCACGGCACGCCGGAGATGGTGCGTGGCCGCTTCGAGGACGTCGCGCTCGTGCTGCAGCCGCCCGCTGCGGTCGCGCTCCTCGTCGAGTTCGTCGCCGAGCTCGTGGAAGCGGCGGGCGTGGGAGTCGTGGATCTCCCCGATGAAGAAGGCCGCACCGAGGAAGAGTACGCCCTGACCGAACGGCCCCAGGTCGAACAGGTGCGTGAAGTCGAGCTGACCCGCCTGTGCGAGGCCCGCGATCTCGAGCGCGGTGCCCACCATGGCGGCCAGAATCCCGGCCACCGTCCCGCGGCTTGCAGCCATCGGCAGGATGACGATCCAGTAGGGGTGCGGGTGGGCCCCGAGGGCGCCGACCCGCCCGCCGTTCACGAGCAGCTCGACCGCGACGATCACGGCATAGAGGATGCCGATCTCGAGCACCGCGCGGCGCAGGCCCCGCTTGCTCTCGCCCTTGTCGTCAGCGGTAGAGCTCGAGCTCGACGTCGACGTGTCCGGAGTCGCCGTCCTGGTAGCGGGCTTGGCTTCCGTAGCCGGCGGCGAAGCGGAGTCGGACGCCTCGTCCGACGCGTAGGCGCAGTGCTCCCTCGATTCCTCCGAGGAGGTCCGGCCCGTCGAGGTCAGCCCCCGCGTAGGCTTCGAGTTGCGCATCCCACCGTGTCCCGATCCGACGCTCGAGCGCCAGTGCACCTGTCACGAAGTCGAACCTCTCACCCAACGAGATCGACTTCGTAAGGGCTCTATCGTCAAGCAGGCGGCTGCCGGTGTAGTCGAGCCGGGCGGAGAGCGAACATTGGCCGGTTCGCAGGCGTTTCCCGACGCTGGCACGCCAGGAAACGAAGCCATCCGAGGGCTTGTCGCCGCCCGGCAGCCGGATCGTTAGGTTGTCGTACGCAAGACTGCCCGAGATCCAGTACCGGGGGCCGAGATCGCGCCAGCCCTCGGCG
>JAHEIK010000542.1:462-2957 GCA_024639415.1 Planctomycetota bacterium | reverse complement strand
CGGAGGTGCCGGAGCTGACCCGGCGGCACCTGCGGGGCGACGTGGACGGCTTCCTCGCCGAGCACGGTCTGGTGCGCTCCCAGATCTCGCGGTGGATCGCTCATCCCGGCGGCCCCAGGGTGCTGCAAGCCGTGGAGGAGGCCCTGGAGCTGGCTCCCGAAGCGCTGGAGATCAGCTGGCGCAGCCTCCGGGAGACCGGCAACCTCTCGTCGACCTCGGTGCTCCTCGTTCTCCGGGAGGTGCTCGCCCGCCCGCCGGCGGCGGGCAGCTACGGGTTGCTCCTGGCCATGGGCCCGGGCTTCTGCTCCGAGCTCGTCCTGCTCCGGTGGTGACCCGGTGGAGCCCTGGCTTCCGAGCTCGCGCTGGCTCTACAGCGCGCTCGTCGCGGTCGTGGCGACGCAGCGCCTGGCCGAGCTGGCGGTCTCCCGCCGCAACGTGGCCCGCCTGCTCGCGGCGGGAGGCGTTGAGGTGGGCCGGTCCCACTACCCGTGGATGGTGCTGCTCCACACGACCTTCCTACTCTCCTGCCTGCTCGAGGTCTGGTGGCTGGAGCGCCCCTTCATCTGGGGGCTGGGGGTCGCGATGCTCGTGGCCCTTGTCGCCGCGGCGGCACTGCGCGGATGGGTGATCTTCACCCTGGGCGGGCGCTGGTCGACGCGCGTCGTCTGCCTGTCCGGCGTGGCCCCGATCCGGGGCGGACCGTACCGTTTCCTGCGACACCCGAACTACCTCGCGGTGGTCGTGGAGATGGCGGCGCTTCCTCTCGTGCACTCGGCCTGGTTGACCGCGCTGGCCTTCAGCCTGGCGAACCTGCTGCTGCTGCGCGAGCGGGTGCGCGTGGAGGAGCGGGCTCTTTTGGACTTCGCCGAGGAAAGCGGGCATGACTGACGCCGAGATCCTGGCCGGCATCGAGGAGGTGGCCCGGGAGCACCTGGGCTGGCCGGGCCGGCTCGAGGGCCGACTGCGCCTGATGGAGGACCTCGGTCTGGACTCCCTCAAGGCCCTGACCCTGGCCGTGGAGGTGGAGAACCGCTTCCAGGTCTGCCTCGACCCGGAGCGCGACGGCGAGCTCGTGACCGTGGCCGACCTGGTGGCGGCGGTGAGGAGCGCGGATGGCGGCTGAGGCCACGACGGTGACCGGACTCCTGGCCCGAGCCCGCGGCTTTCCGGAGACGGGGCTGCGGCTGCTCGATCGCCGGGAGCGGGAGTCCTTTCTGAGCTGGCGAGAGGTGGCGACGGGGGCGGAGGAGGTCTGCGGCGCTCTGCAGGCGGTCGGCATCGGACGCGGCGAGCGGGTGGCGCTGGTCCACCCGACGAGCTTCGAGTTCGTCTTCTCGCTGCTCGGCGTGCTGTTGGCCGGGGCGGTGCCGGTTCCGCTCTACCCGCCGCTGCGCCTGGGCCGACTCGAGGAGCACCTGGCGTGCACCGTCCGCATGGTCGAGGCCGCGGGCGCGTCCGTGGTGCTGGCCGATGAGCGCGTCGCGCCCCTGCTGGGTCGGGTGGGTCGCTCGGCCCGGCTCGGCTGCCGAACTCTGGCCAGCCTGCCCGCGGCCGCAGCGTCGCCTGAGACGATCTCACCGGACGAGCTGGCGCTCGTCCAGTTCTCCTCGGGGACGACCTCCGATCCGAAGCCGGTGGCCTTGAGCCACCGCGCGGTGATCGAGCAGGTGCGCCGACTCAACGCCTTCTGGCCGGACGCCGACGGGGTCATGCACAGTGGTGTGAGCTGGCTGCCCCTCTACCACGACATGGGACTGATTGGCTGCATCCTCCCGGCGCTCGAGCGGCCCGGGACCTTGACGCTGATCCCGCCCGAGCTCTTCGTGGCGCGTCCCGCTCTGTGGCTTCGGGCCATCTCCCGATTCCGAGCCACCCTGTCGCCCGCGCCCAACTTCGCCTTCGGCCTGTGCGTCGAGAGGATCCGTGACGACGAGCTTCGAGGGGTCGACCTGTCGAGCTGGCGAGTGGCCCTCTGCGGAGCCGAGCCGGTGGCCCCGAGCGTGATGCGGGCGTTCGCGGCCCGCTTCGGGGCCTGGGGCCTGCGTCCCGAGGCCCTGACGCCCGTCTACGGGCTCTCGGAGGCGAGCCTGGCCGTGACCTTCTCGGACATCGCCCGGCCATTCGTGACCCGTCGGTTCAACCGGGAGCGGCTCTCGCGCAACGGGGAGGCGTGCATTGTCGAGGACGGGATCGAGATCGTGTCGTTGGGGAAGCCGCTGCCCGGCTTCTCCCTGCAGATCGTCGACGGCTCGGGGCGTCGACTCCCCGAAGGCCGGGTCGGACGCGTGAGGGTCGCCAGCCCTTCGCTGATGGAGGGGTACCTCGGCCGGCCGCAGGCCACCCGTCACGTGCTCCGGGACGGCTGGCTCGACACCGGCGATCTCGGCTTCGTGGATGGCGGCGAGCTCTTCCTCACCGGGCGCGCCAAGGACGTGATCATCCTGCGGGGCCGCAACTACTCACCCCAGGAGATCGAGGCGGCCGTGGACGGGGTG
>JAHEIK010000542.1:0-452 GCA_024639415.1 Planctomycetota bacterium | reverse complement strand
GAAAGGGCACCCTTCGGGGCGCCTTCCCCGCCCTGGCCGAGGCGTGTGCCGGCGCCGTGCGCGCGGAGGCGGGGGTCTCGCCCGACGAGGTCGTGGTCCTGCCGGCGGGGACCCTGCCCCGTACATCCTCGCGGAAGCTGCGTCGAGCCGAGGCCCTGCGGCGCCATCTGGCCGGGACGCTCACCCCTCCCCGGCGTTGGACCGGGCTGAGGGTGGCGCGTACGGTCCTGGATTCCATGGCCATCAACCTGCGTCGGCGTTTCCAGGCGAATGCCCGACTCGGCGATTGACCTCGTCATCGTGGGAGGCGGACCGGCTGGCCTGGCCACCGCAATCCACGCCAGACATGCGGGCCTGGAGGTCACCGTCGTGGAGGCGGAACACCCTCCCATCGACGTGGCCTGCGGCGAAGGCCTGATGCCGCGAGGCTGTGCCGAGCTGTCCGCCCTGGG
>JAHEIK010000541.1 GCA_024639415.1 Planctomycetota bacterium | reverse complement strand
AACCCCCTGGAAGACATCGACGCGATCAAGCGCGACAAGGTCGATTTCGTCATGAAGGACGGCCTCGTCTACAAGAACTGGTTGCCCGACGAAGACGCGCCGGCCTTCCTGCCCGCGGGTCCGAAGCGTGACGCCTACTTCGGCAACCTCTGAGGTCGGGTCGTCACCCGCGACGCCGGAGCCCTTCCGCACCGGTGTCGCCCGTGGCTCTGTGGCCGGAGGTGAGGCTCGATAACCGAGAGAACACCTCATCATGAAAAACGTGAAAGAATTGAAGGCGTTTCTGTTCGGCGCATGCCTCGCCGTGTGCGGATCGGCCTTTGCCCAGGACGTCGAATGGGTTCCGGTCGTCGGTGCCGACGCCCTCCGCGAGCTCATGAGCGGACTGACGGCCGAGCGCGAGCTGCGCGACGGCGAGACGAGCCGGGGCGAGTACTTCGCCGACGGCACCGGCACCCTCCACGCCTGGGGTGCCTCGGTGCCGCGTACCTGGTCGGTCGAGGGCGAGGACCAGCTCTGCATCACGGCGCAGCGCGAGACCTTGTGCTACCAGCTGGAGCGCAGCACCGAGGACGAGAGCCTGTACCGGGTACGCGCCGTCGCCACCGGCAAGGTGACCGAATTCCGGGTCACCGATGATCGGGCCAGCGCCGCCGGTGAGCCCCCGAAGCCGGGCGGCGAGGGCGGCGCCGCCGCCCCGTCGGCCTCGGAGATGGCGGCCGAGCTCTCCAATCCCAACACCGCGGTCGCCACCTTGACCCTCAAGGCCCAGTACCGGATCTTCGAGGGAGACCTGCCCGCAGCCGACGACCAGTCGGGCACCCTGCTGCTCTTCCAGCCCGGCCTGCCTTTCGTTTTCGACAGCGGCGCCAAGATCATCTGGCGCCCGGCGATCCCGATCCTCCTCGATCAGCCGGTGCCCGACGCGGGCGGCGGCTTTTCGGGGGAGGCGGGGCTCGGCGACATCGCCTTCGACCTCGCGTACGCGCCCAAGGTCGAGCCCGGCAAGCTGCTGGGGTTCGGCGTCTTCGCCTCGCTGCCGACGGCCACGAACGACCTGGGGAGCGACCGCTGGACCCTGGGCCCGGAGATCCTCCTCGGCAAGGCGACGAAGAAATATGTTCTCGGCACCCTCACGAATCATCAGTGGAGCGTCGGAGGGTCTGGTGACGCCGACATCAGCCTGACGACCATCCAGCTCTTCTACACCGCCATCCGCGGCGGTGGCTGGACGGTGGGGAGCGGGCCGAGCATCACCTACGACTGGGAGGCCGATCAGTGGACGGTGCCGCTGCAGATCAACGCCGGCAAGACGGTGATTTGGAACGGACGGCCGTGGAAGCTCGGAGGGGAGATCAACTACTACGTCGAGAAGGCCGACGCCTTCGGCCCCGAGTGGATGCTGAGCTTCAGCGTCGCGCCGGTGGTCAAGAACAAGCTGGCCGACTGGTTCGGCCTGGGCGACTGAACGCAGGACTTGAGAGAAGGCGGTTTCGAGGAACAAGACCATGAACGACCCGAGACGATCGATGATCTCCATGACCCCGGCGGGCGGGTGGCGCCGGCTTCGCGGCGCGGCGCTCGCAGTGACGTTGCTGCTCGGCGCGGCGGCGGTGCCGGCCGAGGAGCCCGGACCGGGAAGCGAGGCGGAGGAGACCGACACCAGCGAGACCGACGCCCGCAAGCGCAAAGGCGAGCGCTTCGGCGGCCCCGACCAGGTCGACAACCAGCTCGAGAGCGACGCCGAAGCGGCCCGGCCGGTCTTCGAGCGCTACTGGGACTGGAAGGCGGGCCTCGCCGAAGAGCACGGCTTCTCCTTCGGCGTCGACTACTCGGCGGTCTACCTGACGGCCGACGACAGCCCGGGGGACGACGAGGCGGCCAGCGGCATGGTGCGCTTCTTCGGCTCCTGGGACCTCGTCGGCCGCGAGTCCGGCAATACCGGCGCCCTGGTGTGGAAGGTCGAGCACCGTCACCGCATCGCCGACCTCCCCCCCGGCGACTTCGGCTTCAACCTGGGCTACGTGGGGCTGATCGAGCCGCCGTTCAGTGACCAGCAGCTGCGCCTGACCAACTTCTACTGGCGCCAGCGGCTGAACGAGGGGCGGGTCGCCCTGATCGGCGGCTGGGTCGACGTCACCGACTACCTCGACGTCTACGCCCTGGCCAGCCCCTGGACGGGCTTCACCAACTTCGCCTTCTCGACCGGGGCCGCCACCATCGCGCTGCCCAACGAGGGCCTGGGCCTGGCCGCCGGCGGCATGGTCTCGGACCGCATCTTCGTCATCGGCGGCCTCGCCGACGCCAACTCCGACCCCGCCGACCCCGGCGAGGGCTTCGACACCTTCTTCGACACGGCGGAGTACTTCAAGCACCTCGAGATCGGCTGGACGCCGTCCCAGGGACAGATCTACCTCGACAACTTCCACCTCACCCTGTGGCACGCCGACGAGCGCGTCGAGGCAGCGACGCTGGACGGCTGGGGCGTCAACGTGTCGCTGACCCGCTACCTCAAGGAGCGGTGGCTGCCCTTCGTCCGCGCCGGCTACGCCGAGGACGGCGGCAGCCTGCTGGAGGCCGCGGTCGCCGTCGGCTTCGGCTACCAGCGCGAGCCGGGCAAGGACCTGCTCGGCGTCGGCTTCCACTGGGGCCGCCCCAACGAGAGCACCTTCGGCCCCGGCCTCGACGACCAGGTCACGGCGGAAGTCTTCTACCGCTGGCAGGCGAGCCGAGCCTTCGCGATTACCCCCGACGTCCAGTGGATCAGCGATTCGGCGCTCAACCCGGAGGCGAGCTCGATCCTCGTCCTCGGTCTGCGGGCCCGGCTGGCCTTCTGAAAAGCAGTACCCATCGTCATGAGCTACCTCAGAAACCTAGCCCTCGCACTGCTCGTCGGCATTTGCCTCGCAACCTCTGCCCCGGCGCGCGCGCAGGACTCCGAGTGGACCGCGGTGACCGG
>JAHEIK010000540.1 GCA_024639415.1 Planctomycetota bacterium | reverse complement strand
GGTCGCGAATCGAAGGATCCACGACCAGGCGGATCTCCACGTCGTCGAGGATGTGCGTCTTCACGACACGTCGGCTGGTGATGTCCCAGATCACGAGGGCCAGCGCCGCGGCCAGCAGCAGCAGGCCCCACTCCTGGAAGATCCAGACCTTCCAGTTGGTGCGGCGCGAGCCGGCCAGTGTCGGGCGGTCGTGGGGAGCCGGCGTTCTCACGTCACTCCATCTCCCGCGGGACGAGGCCCGTCTTCTCGGCGAATACGATGCTGAGGTAGGCGCGCAGCCACTCCCAGTCCGTGACCTCCTCCATCTCGCCGCGCTCGGCCTTGTGCACGTCGCCGCGCTCCTCCGACACCACGAGCACCACGGCGTCGCTCTGCTCGCTCAGGCCGATGGCGGCCCTATGGCGCGTGCCGTAGTCGCGCGCGAGGGCCGGTCGCTCCGTGAGCGGCAGCAGGCAGCCCGCTGCCGCGATGCGGTCGCCGCGTACGAGCAGGGCGCCGTCGTGCAGGACCGTGTGCGTGCTGAAGATCGTGTCGAGGGTCTCGGCGCGGATGATCGCGTCCATGGGGACGCCCGTGTCCATGTAGGTGCCGAGATCGATGTTGCGTTCGACTGCGATCAGCGCGCCCACGCGGCGCTCCGCGAACTGGCGGCACGCGCGGATGATCTCGTCCACAGGCTTCATCTGCTCGGGACGGGCCGACTTGGAGCCGACCAGGCGGCGCAGGAAGCCGACGTTGCCAAGGCGCGCGATCCCGTGGCGCAGCTCCATCTGGAACGTCACCACGAGGGCGATGATGAACACCGGGAAGGCGCTGGTCAGGATCGAGTTCAGGACGTCGAGCTCGGCCTCGCGCAGCAAGAGGAACAGGCCTAGGACCACGATCCACGAGAGCATGGCCGGACCCTTGAAGATCCCGCCCGCGATCGTGCGCCTGAGGAAGCGCAGGAAGAGGTAGAGCGCCACGAACAGCAGCGCCATCTCGAGCCAGTTCTTCGGCGAGAGGTCGGCGATGAATGCGGGCCCGGCGATCAACATCGCGAGGCATCGTACCGCCCCACCGCGCGCGACGGACGGGATTCGATCAGCGGATTCGCGTGAAGACGTCGAGGAGTTCGAAGGTGGCGCGCACGTCGTGGACGCGGACGCCGCGCACACCGGCCTCCAGGGCACGGAGGGCGCAGGCCAGCGAACCGGCCAGCCGTTCGGACGGATCGCTACGACCCGTCAGCGCACCGAGGAAGGACTTGCGCGAGGCGCCGAGCAACACAGGCGAGCCCAGACGTACGAAGGCCTCGAGGTCCTGGAGCAGGGCGAGGTTGTGCTTCAGGGTCTTGCCGAAGCCGATGCCGGGGTCGAGCCAGATCTTCTCCGCTGCGACGCCGGCTTCGACGGCCGCGCTGCGTCGCTCATCGAGGTAGGCGCCGACCTCCGCCACCACGTCGTCGTAGGTAGGCTCAGCCTGCATCGTCGTCGGGGTGCCGCGCATGTGCATCAGGACCAAGGAAGCCCCGTGGCGGGCAGCCACCTCGAACATCGCCGGATCCGTACCCGCGCTCACGTCGTTGATGATGGTGGCGCCCCGCTCGAGCGCTTCGTCCGCCACGGCGGCGTGGCGCGTGTCGATGCTCAGGTCGGCCTCGACGCCGGCGGCCACCAGACCCTCCACGACGGGCAGCACGCGCGCGAGCTCCTCGTCCCGCGTCACCGGCGCAGCACCCGGGCGCGTGCTCTCGCCGCCGATGTCCAGCACGTCCGCGCCGTCGGCCGCCAGCAGCAGGGCGTGGGCGACCGCGACGTCGGGGTCCTCGAAGCGACCGCCGTCGCTGAAGCTGTCCGGCGTGACGTTGACGATGCCCCAGACCTGCGGGCGCAGGGCGGGCTCCGGCTCAGGCGTGCTAATACGCGAACCCCTCGGCGGGGCGGCCGTCGTCGGTCGGCTTGTCGTCGGCCGGTTGCTCCTCGGTGAGGCTGTCGTCGCCGGTCACGGGCGGCTTCGCTTGCGGCGGGTTCTTCTCGTGCGCCTTGCGCCACTCGACGAGATCCTCGCCTTCCAGGAGCGCCGTGACCTCCTCGCCACTGAGGGTCTCGTGCTCGAGCAGCGCGTCGGCTACCGCGTGCAGTCCTTCGAGGTTCTCCTCGAGCATGCGCTGCGCGGCGTCGTAGGCGTCCGTCAGCAGGGCCTTGACCTCGTCGTCGATCAACTGCGCGGTCGCTTCACTGTGGTTCACCGTCTTGGTGACCTCGCGGCCGAGGAAGAGATGCTCCTCGCCTTCCGCGTAGCTGATCGGACCCACCTTGTCGCTCATGCCCCACTTCGTGACCATCAGGCGAGCCAACTCCGTGGCCTGCTCGATGTCGTTCTGCGCTCCGCTCGTGATGTCGTCGCACACCAGCGCCTCGGCGATGCGGCCGCCGAAGCAGACGCGCAGACGGGCGACCATCTCCTTCTTGCCCATGCCGTGGCGATCCTGCTCCGGCAGCGCCATGGTCACGCCCAGGGCCATGCCCCGCGGGATGATCGTCACCTTGTGGAGCGGGTCGGCGTGCTCTTCCTTGACCGTGATGATCGTGTGCCCCGCCTCGTGATACGCGGTGACGCGCTTTTCCTTCTCGCTCATCAGCATGCTCTTGCGGGAGCGGCCGAAGCGGATCTTGTCGCGCGCCTCTTCGAGGTCGAGCAGGGAGACGGCCTCGCGGCCGGCGGTCACGGCCATCAGCGCCGACTCGTTCACCAGCGCTTCCAGGTCGGCGCCGGAGAAGCCCGGCGTCGCGCGCGCGACGCGTGCGAGGTCCACGACCGGCGCCATCTTCACCTTGCGGCTGTGGATGCGCAGGATCTCCTCGCGGCCCTTCACGTCGGGGAGGTTGATCACGATGTTGCGATCGAAGCGCCCCGGGCGCAGGAGCGCGGGGTCGAGCACGTCCGGGCGGTTCGTCGCCGCCAGCAGGATGATGCCCGTGTCC
>JAHEIK010000539.1 GCA_024639415.1 Planctomycetota bacterium | reverse complement strand
GGGATCGGCAGAACTCGCTTTGGGTATACGTTTCGGGGCTGCGGGGCGCTCTCGAGCCCGACCGAGCCAAACGCACCGAGGGAACGGTGCTGCTGACCCGCACTCCCGGCTACGTGATGGCGATCGAACCCGACGACCTCGACGCGGCCCGTTTCGAGAAGATGCTGCACGAAGGCCGCGCCCTCATCGACGTCGACCCGGCCGCCGCCTCACTTGTACTCGGCGAGGCGCTGGCCTTGTGGAGGGGCCGGGCATATGAGGACTTCACGTACGAGTCGTTCTTCCAAGACGAAATCGCCCGCCTCGAAGAACTCCGCCTCGAAGCCGTCGAGCTGCGCATCGACGCCGACCTGAAGCGGGGCATGGCTCGCGAGTTGATATCGGAATTGGAATCGTTGACCCGCCAGCATCCGCTGCGGGAGCGGCTCACCGGGCAACTCATGCTGGCGCTCAACTCGGCAGGCCGCCAAGCCGAGGCGCTGCGGGCTTTCCAAAGCCTCGAGAGGCGCCTCGGTGAGGAGCTCGGGATCGGCCCGTCGGCGGCGGTTCGGCGCATCGAGGAACAAATCGTCACTGGAGACCCGGCGCTGGCACCCTCGACCGCCGGTAGCGCCGGAGCCGCGGTAGAGCCGGGTCTGGCCGTTCGTGGCTACGAGCTCCGGGAGAAGATCGGCGAAGGTGCATTCGGCGTCGCCTACCGGGCATACCAGCACGCCGTCGGCCGCGAGGTCGCCATCAAGATCATCCGGCCCGAGCTGGCCGACGACCCGGCCTTCATCCGTCGTTTCGAGGCGGAGGCGCGACTCGTCGCCCGCCTCGAACACCCCCATATCGTTCCGCTGTACGACTACTGGCGCGAGCCCGGCGCCGCTTACCTCGTGATGCGCCTGATGAAGAGCGGCAGCCTCGAGCACGTGCTCGAGTCGAGCGCCCTCGACAGCAGCCAGGCGCTGCAGATGGCGGGCCAGCTTGCCGGCGCCCTGCAGATTGCCCACGCCGGCGGCGTGATCCATCGCGATATCAAGCCGTCGAACATCCTCATCGACGGCGAAGGCAACGCATACCTGTCCGACTTCGGTATCGCCGCCGGGCCCGACGGCGGACTCTCGCCTGAAGCCGGCGCATCGCTGACGCTCAGCGCCCCGTACGCTTCACCGGAGCAGCTCGCTAACGGTGAATTGTCGCCAGCCTCCGACATCTACAGCTTGGGGGTCGTCCTCGCCCAGGCGCTCACCGGTTTGAGAGGCGACGTCTCCCAGATCCGCGGCGCCCTGGGCGCCGGAGTCGTCGACGTCATCGACAAAGCTACCGACGATGTCACCGCCCGCCGGTACCAAGACGTTGCCGCATTCCTTCACGACTTTGGGGCGGTCCTCGGAGACGACGCCGCCGCAGCGCCACTCATCGATGTCGCCAATCCATACAAGGGCCTGCAGGCCTTCGACGAGACCGACTCGTCCGACTTCTTCGGACGAGAGCGACTGGTTGATCGGCTCCTCTATCGCCTGAGTGAGCCCGGCAGCCGGGGCCGTTTCGTCGCCGTGGTCGGCCCCAGCGGGAGCGGCAAGTCGAGCGCCGTGCTGGCGGGGCTGGTTCCCGCCCTGGCCGCCGGCGCGCTCTCTGGATCGCAGGATTGGTTCACAATCCGCATGGCGCCGGCTCCCCACCCATTCGAGGAGCTGGAGGCGGCTTTGTCCACCATCGCGGTCGATCCACCGGCCTCATTGCTGGAACAGTTGACCGCTACCGAAGACGGGTTGCGCCGCGTTGTGGCTGCCACGATCCCGAACGAGGGCTCGCAGGTCCTGCTTGTCATCGACCAGTTCGAAGAGCTCTTCACCCAGGTAGACGCGGACACCGCGGAGCGGTTCATCGCAACCCTCGTCGACGCCGTGAGTGCCGACCACACTCGGATCCGGGTCGTGGTCACGCTCCGTGCCGATTTCTACGACCGTCCGCTGCGCCATCGGGCGCTCGGTGAGCTGCTGCGCCACGGCACCGAAGTGATCACGCCGATGAGCCCCGAGGAACTGGAGAGTTCCATTACCGGGCCGGTGGCACGATCCGGGGTCACCTTCGAGCCGGCCCTGATCGCCGAGATCATCCGCGACGTCGTCGATCGGCCTAGCGCCCTGCCGCTCATGCAGTACGCGCTCACCGAGCTTTTCGCCACCCGCGCCACGTCACGAATCACTGCCGCCGCCTATCAGGAGCTCGGCGGAGTGTCCGGTGCGCTGGTCGAGAAGGCCGAGGGACTCCTATCCGGGCTATCGGCGACCGGCAAGGACGCGGCCCGCCAGGTGTTCTTACGGCTGGTCACACTCGGGGAAGGCGCCGACGACACCCGGCGCCGGGTCCTGGAATCCGATCTGGCGCAGTTGCCCATCAGCCGAAGCGACCTCAAGGCGGTGCTCGACACGTTTGGGCGCCACCGGCTGCTCAGCTTCGACCGCGACCCGATCACCAGAGGGCCGACCGTCGAGATCGCCCATGAAGCCTTGCTGACCGAGTGGAGACGCCTACGGTCTTGGATCGACGGCGCCCGGCATGACATCCGCAATCAGCGGCGGCTGGCCCAGGCCCGGCAAGAGTGGATCGCCGGCGGCAGCTCGGACGAGTACTTGCTGGCCGGGGGGCGTTTACAGCAGCTCGAAGGGTGGGCGTCGAGTACCTCCCTGCCGCTGTCGCAGTTCGAACGCGAGTTCCTCGACGCCAGCGTGGCACGGCGGGAGCGGTTGGAGGCGGAGGAGCTGGAACGCGACCGGCGAGCAGACAAAGCGGAGCAGCGGGCTAAGCGGCGCACCAGGCAGCTGGCGCTCGTGGGCGTGATGGGAATGGTCGTTGCCGCACTGGCTACGTTCGGCATAATGCAGTGGCGTGCGGCGGTTGAGGCGAGAGGCGAGGTCGAAAGCCTGCTCACGGTGTCGGAGCTCATCATCTCCTCCGAGGTCGCCCGCGCTGAAGATCCAG
>JAHEIK010000538.1:713-2970 GCA_024639415.1 Planctomycetota bacterium | reverse complement strand
CGCACGGGTGACCTCGCCACGTGGCACGCCGCCGTCGAGGCGCGCATCGAGCGCTTCGAGCGCACCCGCCGCCGCAGCCGCGGCAAGCGCTGCTTCAAGGAGAGCACGGTCTATACGCGCGACGTGGGAGCCGGCTGGGGGGCACGCCGGCGCGATCTCTCGCTCGAACGCCTCGAAGAGGTCCTCCGCGCCCACGCCGACGCGCGTCAGCCGGGGCGCCCTGCGCACCTCAAGCACAGCCGCAAGGGCGTCGTCACCCGCCACGGGGACATCGTGGTGAAGGAGCGCCGCGTCGCGAGTCCGATCGGACGGCTGCGCGACCGCATCCTGCCCCGTAGACATGCGGCCGGCTACCGCAACGCCCACATGCTCACCGTCCTCGAGGTGCCCACGGCGCGCCCGCTCGCCTACGTCCGTCGCGCTGGCTCCTCGTACACGCTCTACGAAGACCTCGCCGCGCTGCCGCGGCTCGACCACCTGGCGCGAAGCACGTACGCCGCCGGGGATCGCGCCGCCCAGGTACGCCTGCGCGAGGCGAGCGCCGCGTGGCTGGGCCGCCTGCACAAGGACGGCGTGTACCACGGCGACCTGAAGGGCGTGAACGTGCTGGTGGAGGAGGAGGGGGCGGACTTCACCTTCCGGCTGATCGATACGGACCACTGCCGGTTCTTCGCCGGCAGCATCGACGAGCGCCGGCGCGTCAAGAACCTGGCGCAACTCGCCGCATCGATCCCACAGGCTGTCAGCCGCACGGAGCGCCTGCGCTGGTACCGCCGCTACGCCCGGGAGGCACAGGTCGGTGTCGCGGAGGCGGCCGTGGCCACGGAGGTCGCGTCGGCCCTCGCACGCAAGATCGTGGTCGTGGACGAGCCGATCGAATGAAGCTGCTCTGGACCCTCAGCAACTGGAAGCGCACGGGGCCGGTCGAGCCGAGCCTGGATCTCGCTGCGGCCTTCGAGGCCCTGGGTCACGACGTGCGGGTCGCGTGCGGGGTCTCGCCTGCGGACCACGACGACGAGTCGGCCGACGCGGCACGCGCTCGCGGTCTCACCGTCGTGGACACGGGCGCACAGTTGCACAAGCACTCTGCACCGTGGCGGGATCTGCGCGACGCGCGGCGCCTGCGCGCATGGATTCGCGAGCACGAGCCGGACGGCCTGGTCGCGACGCATCGCAGCGGTCACCGCTTGCTGCTGCGTGCTGCGGGGCGCCGCGGCCCCCCGGTCGTCAGGCTGTGGTTCGGCGACGGGCGCAGCGACGTGGATCCGCGCGATGCCAAGGCGCTGCGCGCCAGCGCAGGCGTGTTGGTGTTCGGCGCCGCCGCGCAGAAGCAGCTGCAGGAGCTCGGCGTGCCGCCGGCGCGTATCCGGCGCACCGGTCCGCCGCTCGGCGTGGAGGAGATCCAAGGGCGGGCGTGGGATCCGGCGACCGTGCGTGCCCGCCACGGCATCGCGAAGGACGCCTTCGTGTTCGGGATCGTGGCCCGCCTGCAGACCCATCGCCGCTTCGAGGATCTGTGGGGCGCCGTCGCGAGGCTGCGCATCGACCGCGTGCCGTTCCACGTCATCGTCGTAGGTCGTGGCACGAACGAGCAGACGGTCGGTCGCGACCCGGTACGGGAGCTTGGTCTGGACGACCACGTCACGTTCGCCGGATACCTGCGCGGCGAGGAGTACGCCACGACCATCGCGGCTTTCGACGCGCAGCTGTTCCTGGTTCCGGGCAGCGATCCGACGTGCCGCGCCCTGCGCGAGGGCATGGCCCTGGGCGTGCCCAGCATTGCGGCCCGGCGCGGCATGCTGCCGGAGATCGTCGAGGACGGCGCGAGCGGCATCCTCGTAAGCGCAGGCGTCGAGCCCTTGGCGGACGCCATGGGCAGGCTGGCCGCGGCGCCGCAGGCTGCGCGCACGCTGGGGGAGGGTGCACGGGAACGTGCCGAGCGGCTGTTCTCCGCGCCCCGCGTGGCCAAGGTCTTCGCGTCCCTGTGGCGGGAAGCGTCCGTCTCATGAGCGTGCTGACGCTCGCATCCGTCTGGCGCTGGTCCAGGCTCGTCCTGCTCACGCTGCTCGGTGCGTACGTCGTGCTGGGGCTGCTTGCGTGGTTCTTCCAGCGCCGGCTCATCTACTTCCCGTCGAAGGGCCCGGTGCAGGCTCCGGCGGGCGCCGCGTGGGCTGCGCTGCGCACGGTCGACATCGAGACGGCCGACGGGGTGACGCTCAAGGCGTGGTACCTGCCCGGCGAGCGGCCAGGGACGGTG
>JAHEIK010000538.1:0-703 GCA_024639415.1 Planctomycetota bacterium | reverse complement strand
CGACGGCTTGCGCACCCGCGGCTGGGGCGTGCTGCTGCCCGACTACCGCGGCTACGGCGGCAGCGAGGGCTCACCGTCCGAGGACGGCCTCTACCTGGACGCCGAGGCGTGCGCGGCGTGGCTCGCGAAGAACGCTCCCGGGCCGGTCGTCTACGTCGGGAGTTCGGTGGGCAGCGGCGTCGCCGTGGAGCTGGCCACGCGCAAGGCGCCGGCGGGCCTGGTGCTGCTCTCGCCGTTCACCTCGCTGAGCGACGTGGCGCAGCATCACTACAGGTTCCTCTGGGTGCGCCCCTTCGTCCGTGACCGCTACGAGAACCTCGACAAGCTCGGCGGCCTGCACGCACCCTTGCTCGTCATCCATGGCGACCGGGACGACATCGTCCCGCTGGCGTTCGGCCGCGCGCTGTTCGAGGCGGCGAGCGAGCCCAAGACGTTCGTCGAGATCCCGGGCGCCGGCCACAACGACCTCCCGCTGGTGAAGCCCGGCCTCTACTGGGATGCGCTCGACGCGTTCCTGCGCGCATGCCTGATTCCGTAGGGGCGCCCCGAGGCCGCATGGTCGGTCGGACGAGCTCCGTCAGTTCGGGAGCAGGTGCGAGCGGAAGAACTGGATCGCGCGCTCCGTCGCCAGAGACAGCTCGTCGGTCGGCCCCTGGAAGGGATGCACCGCGCCCAGCGTGTGGCCCGCGCCCTCGATCGTGAG
>JAHEIK010000115.1 GCA_024639415.1 Planctomycetota bacterium | reverse complement strand
GGCTGGCGACGACCGTGTTCTTCCTGCCCGTGCTGCTGCAGGAAGCGGCGATGTACCTCACACGGCCGGCCGAGGCGGGCCGCAACCTGGACGTGGGCGGCATCCTGCGCGTCACCGTGCCGGCCGCCGCAGAGCAGGTGCGCATCGTGCCGCCCGGCGGCGGCGCCGTGTCCCCCACGCGGCGCAACGACGAAGGCGTCGACACGTCGCGCATCGAGTACCAGCACGACGGCGTGGGACGCAGCGGCGTGTGGCGCCTGACCTACGACATGGCGTCCGCCATCACTGCCGGCGAGACGGAGAAGGTCGTCGAGGCCTTCGCGGTCAACCCCGACGCGAACGAGGGCTCGCTGCTGCCCGCAGCGCAGAGCGCCTTGCGCGACGGCGTTCCCGGCGAGCTCGATCTCGCCTTCCTGCCGTCGTTCGGTGACGTGGGCTCGGAGCTCGAGGAAGCACGTGAGGGTGAGATCACGCGCTACCTGCTGTACGCCCTGCTCGCCATTCTGCTGCTCGAGTCCCTGCTCGCCATGAAGTTCGGCCGCCGCGGGCGCGTCGGCGAGACGGAGCCCTCATGAGCGTCCTCGGCGTCCTCGCCGCCCGTACGGAGCAAGGCCCGCTGCGCTGGGCCGACCTGCCGCCGCCGTGGCTGCTGACGGTGATCGTCATCGTCGGCTTCGTCTGGATCCGGTCGATCTATGCGCAGGAGCGCGGCCGCGCCGGCCCCTGGGCACGGCTGGGCCTCGCCTGCCTGCGGACCCTCGTGCTGCTGCTGGTGCTGCTCGTGCTCGGCGGGCCCTACCGCCAGGAGGAGCGGCGTGCCGTCGAGCCGTCGCATCTCGTCGTCCTCGTGGACAGCAGCGCCTCGATGAAGGTGAAGGATGCGTACGAGCCGGCGGAGGAGCGCAAGCTGATCGACACAGCGTTCGGCTCCGGCACACGCCCGTCGAGCCTGAAGGACGTCTCGCGTGCCGAGCTCGTGCGCCGCACGCTGGGGCCCGACGGTGAGGGCCTCCTGCGCTCGTGGGCGGAGCGCTTCGTCCTGCACGTCTTCGCCTTCGACGGTGACTGGCGGTCGCTCGGCTCGACCCAGGCAAGGACGCAGCGGGGCGGCGAGCAAGACACGACCGACGACCTCGTCGGGCCCATCGGCGACGCGCTGCGCGGACTGATCGCTGACGGCGGCCGAACGCGACTCGGTGCGGTCCTGCGCAACGTCGCCAACGAGTTCGGACGGCGCCAGGACCAGCACCTCGCGGGCGTCCTGCTGATCAGCGACGGACGCGACACCAGCGACGGTGAGCCGCCGCAGCAAATGCTCGCCGCCATGGGCCCGGTGAAGGAGAAGCTGCACGTCGCGGCCATCGGACTGGGCAATCCGTCCAGCGGCAAGAACCTCTGGGTCGAGCGCATCCGTGCCAAGGAGGTCGTGCTTGTGCGTGACAGCGTCGTCTTCGAGACGTCGCTGCGGCACACCGACTTCGAAGGCGCGGGTCCCCTGGGCGTGTCGATGGAGATCTTCAAGATCGCCGACGAGCAGGGGCGGCGCATGACGCCGCAGCCCTACGCCATCCCGCGCGAAGCGGAGCGCAGCACGTCGACGCGCATCGCACGTCTGGGCAAGGCCGAGCAGCCGACCCCGGTGCGCCTCCAAGCGCCCTTCAACGAGACGGGTACCTTTCGCGTCTGGATCCGTGCCCGCTTCGAAGCGGAAGAGGATCGGCGTCTCGACGCCGTCCCGGAGGACGACGCGCGCTACGTGGACATCCTCGTCAAGGACCAGCGCATCAAGGTCCTGTACGTGGACAACGAGCCGCGCTTCGATTGGCGCTTCCTCTCGAACTACCTCACGCGCGAACCGGGCCACCTGACTGAGAGCCGCATGGAGGAGGCCCGCAGCCGCTTCCAGGTGCACGTCCTGCTGCAGTCGGCCGACCCGGCCTTCCGCCAGCCGGCCAGCCGGGGGCTCACCCCCATCCGCCGCTTCCCGAGCCGGCGTGAGGAGCTCTTCGCCTACGACGTGATCATCTGGGGTGACGTCGACTGGAAGAAGCTCGACCCGGCCGACATGGAGGGCAGCCGCAGAATCCTCAAGCTCGTGGCGGACTTCGTGGAGGAGGGCGGCGGTCTCGCCCTGCAGGCGGGCGTCGACTACAACACGCCGACCGAGCTGCTCGAGACGGCCATGGCTCCGCTGCTCCCGCTCAACATCCGCGTCCAGGACAGGGTCGCGTCGGAGTCCAAGGACCAGTCGTTCCGCCTCCGGCTCACGACGGCCGGCATGGTCCATCCCGTGTTCGCGGTCGTCCCCGGAAGCGACGGCGGCGCGCCGACGATCGAGGAGATCGCACGCACGTGGAGCGGTGAGTCCGACATCTCCGAGCAGTGGCTGTGGTACTGGCTCTACCGCGCGCAGGGTGGCCTGCGGCCGGGCGCCATCGACCTGGCACGGGTGCAGCTCACGGGCACGGATAGCGACTTCCGCGATCAGCGCGGCGAGCCCCTCGTCGTGTTCGCCACGATGGCCTACGGCAAGGGCCAGGTCTTCTGGTCGTCGCTCGACACCATCAGCCGTATCCGTCGCGCGCAGCGCGATCGCGTATACGGGTCGTTCTGGGAACAGATCATCCGTTACTTGGCGACCTACCGCCTCCTGGGCGGCAACCGGCGTTTCAAGATCTTCACCGACAAGGACGGCTACTTCGTCGGCGAGACGGCGCAAGTGACGATCACCGCACTCGACGACAAGTTCAAGCCGCTGGAGGACGAGTTCCTCGACGGCGTGCACATCGAGGTCGGCGACGACCCCTCCAACACCGAGAGCACGGTGCTCGTGAAGGAAGCCCGACCGCGCAGCATGCGCGAGGACGGCGCCGTGGGCACCTACAGCCTGATGCTCCCGCTCAAGAAGAAGGGCCTCGTCCGTATCTGGATCGACCGCTCGACCCCCGGAACGACGGGCGCCGGCAAGCAGCGCGCGGAGCGCAGCTTCGAGGTCAACTACCGTGCGCGCGAGGACATCTTGAAGGTCCCCGACCATGACGCACTGCGTGACATCGTCGCTGCGACGAATCCCGGTGTGGCCGAGCCGCGCGTGCGCAAGCTCTACGAGATCTCCGAGGTCGTAGCCGGCATGCAGGACCGTCCCCGCGAGCGCGTCCTGGATCGCCGCGAGCGCACACAGTGGGACAAGACCTGGGTCCTCCTGCTGATCACGGCCCTCCTCGGCCTCGAGTGGCTCCTGAGAAAGCGCTATCAGATGATTTGATTCCAGACGCCTGCGACCTGGATTCCCGCAAAGACGAAC
The DNA here is from genome assembly GCA_024639415.1 of Planctomycetota bacterium. GTDB lineage: Bacteria > Planctomycetota > PLA2 > PLA2 > JAEUHO01 > JAHEIK01. Next base: position 6,316 of record JAHEIK010000115.1, on the reverse strand, counting down.
CACAGAGGACACAGAGAACACAGAGTGCCCCTGGCGACGGAGCGTCCCTCCGGCATGTGGCTGTCGGATCGCCCGTCAGCCCGTGCCGTGCGGCATTGGGACGCGACGGCACGCCCTTCGACCTGCGGCATCGAGGACTGCTCCGTGTCCTCTGTGTTCTCTGTGGTTGGCTCCGCTCTGCCCGACCTCCCAAGTAGGCTGGTCCCCCCATGCGCCGGATCGTCCCCATCGCCGTTCTCCTGTTTCTGGCCGCAAGCGCGGTGCGGGCCGAGCCCGACGACTTCGACCCGCGTGACCAGCGGCGGCTCTTCGCGGTGCGCGACACCAACGCCGCTCGCCACGCCATCGACGAGGCACGCGCCGCGCTGAAGCGCGGACAGACCCTCCGAGGGCTGGCGGCTGCCCAGCGCGTGCTCGACGGCATGACGGACGACTTCTTCCTTCAGGAAGAAGCGAGCAGCCGGGAGTCCGTGCTCTGGAGCTCCGCCCCCGAGGTGGTGCGCGAGATGCTGGCGAACCTCGGAACCGAGCAGCGCGAAGCCTACGAACGGCTGGCCGCCCCCAGCTCGGCGCCCTTGCTCGAGGACTCGCTCCTGCGCCGCGACGAGACGGGCCTGCGCGAGGTCCTCCGCCGCTACGGCGCGAGCCGCGCAGGCGTTCGCGCAGCCGGCGTGCTCGCCACGATCGCGGCCGAGGCCGGACGCTGGCGCGACGCAGCCCGCTACCTGCGCGAAGGCCTGCGCTACGCGCAAGGCGAGTCCGGACTGTGGCTGCGGCTCTTCGACGCCCTGGCTGCAGGCGGCGACCGCAGCACGCTGGCGACGCTGCAACTCCCGCCGGGCCTCGAGGGGACGCGCGGGGGCGAGCGCAAGCTGCTCGCACAGTGGCGCGCCGAGATCCTGGCGGCGATCCCGGCGCCGGAGGGCTTCGAGGGCTGGCCCATGTGGGGTGGCGTCCCTGCGCGGGATGGCCAGCTTCCGCACGAGACGCCGATGCCGCACCGCCGCCGCTGGACCGAAGCGACGGATTGGATGAAGCGCCGTTCGGACGACGCCCGCGTCTACTTCGGCGGCACGCGGCGCTCCTACGTCTTTCGCGAGATGCTCGCCAACCTCCGGCCGGTGCACCCCGTGCTCGACGGCCGCGCACTCTATGTCGCGGACGGCCGTACGGTGCGCGCGCACGACGTCTACTCCGGGCGCAGGTTGTGGAGCTTCGACGAAGAGAACAACGACACGCCGCTCCTGCTGATGCCGACAGGTGCAACCGGTTACGGTCGCACGAGCCTCGACCGCGCATTCTCCCCCGTCGTCGCGGGCGACCTGGTCTTGGCCACCGTCGAGGTCGCCGAGGAGTACGACCCCGAGTATCTCCAGGGCGTCGAGATCAGCACGTACCTGCCCCGCCGCGTGCTCGTGGCGCTGGACAAGCACACGGGCGAGGTCCGCTGGCGCATGGGCGCGCAGGGACTCGATCAGCTCACCCTGGAGGGAACGACGATCGTCGCTCCGCCCGCCGTGGCCGAGGGTCTCGTGCTCACCGTCGCCGCGAATCACGATGGCAACCACAACGTGTCCTTCCTGGCCTTCGATCTACAGACGGGCGCGGTGCGCTGGCGTCGGTCGCTGGGCTTCGGACAGCAGGAGCTCAACCTCTTCGGCTCCCCCCTCAAGGAGCTGGCTGCGAGCCCGATCGCGATCGCCGAGGGCGTCGCGTACGCGAGCACGGGGCTGGGCTTCGTCGCGGCCGTGGACATCCGCTCCGGCGTGCCGCGCTGGCTCGCGTCGTACTCGATCATCCCGGTGCGCAAGGTGGAGCTCTGGTACGACGCACCGGTGCGGACCCCGAAGATCGCGGCCTCGCCCCCCGTGATTCGCGGCGACGTACTCATCGTGTGTCCGACGGACGGGCGGCACGTACACGCGTTCGACCGTCGAACGGGCAAGCTGCTGTGGCGCGAGCCATACGAGACCAGCGGCATGGTCTACGACGTGACGGGACACTTCCTGGGTGTCGCGAACGACGGCAAGCGCGACGTCGTGCTGCTGACCGACAGCGAGCTGCGTGCCCGCGATCTCCTGACCGGCAAGACGATGTGGCGCGGACGCTTCGATCCGGAGGACGACCGCGTCATCGGCCGCGGCGCCGTTGCGGGCGGTGATGTGCTCGTACCCTCGCGCGAAGGGCTGCAGCGCTTCGCGCTACGCAGCGACGGTGCCTACCGCGGCACCGTGCCGTGGCCTGAAGATGCGGACCGTGGCAACCTGCTGCCGCTCGGCCGCGTGCTGCTCGTCACGGGACGCCGCGAGTTGCAGTGGTTCTACGACTGGGCTGCGATCGAGCGCGACGTGCAGAAGCGCCGCAAGGAACGCCCCGACGACCCGACGATCCTGCTCGAAGCGGGCGAGATGTACTTGCGCGGCGGCGGCGAGACCGAGCGCGCCCGCAAGGCGTTCGAACTCGGCAGGGAGGTCGCCCGCCGGGCGCGCCCGGCCCTCGAAGCCCGCGCGATCGAGGGCTTGTTCGATACGTGGTTGCTCGAGGGCGATCAGAACGCTGCGTTCCCGGACGAGGCGAAGCGTGCCTACACCAAGGCCCTGCGCTACGCCCGAGCGCCTGAGCAGTTCGTCCGTGCGCGCATGCGCATGGAGCGCCTGTTGCGCGACGAGGGAGGCGCCGAGCGGATCAAGAACCTCGAGGCCCTGGTCGAGCAGGCCGCAGACGCCATCGCCGTGATCGACCCGGCCGATGGCCGCGTGCCGGCACGGCCGGCCGCGCTGTTCCTCCTTGCCAAGGCGCACATCGCCGGGGAGCGCCCCACGGAGGCGCTCAACGCGCTGCAGCGCGTGCTGCGCGAGGAGCGTGAGGCGCCCCTACCCGAAGGCGCCGCGGGCGAGTTGGCTCGTGAGCGCATCGCGACGATCCTCGAGCAGTTCGGGACACAGCCCTACCGCGCACACGAGCGCAAGGCGCAGGCCTTGCTCCGCCGGGCCATCGACGAGAACGAGACGAAGCTCATCGATCGCATCTTGCTGGAGTATCCCAACGCCTCCGTGGTGACGGACGCGCTCCTGGAGCGCGCGCGCTCGAAGATCGAGCGAGGCAGGCCGCTGGACGGAGCGGCCGACCTGCAGCGCTTGCTGCGTGGCGCCCCACCCGAACACCCGCTGGTGCCGAAGGCCCTGGCGGCCATGGCCGGCGCTTTCCGCGCGGCCGGTGCCCGCGGAGCAGCCCGCGCCGCTCTGGAGCGACTAGCGGATCGGCACCCGCTGGCATCCTTCGCCTGGGCCGACGCCAACTGGACGAGCGCGAGCTTCGTAGAGGCGGAGCGCGCATTGCTGGATCGCTCGCGCCCCAGCCGCTCCCTGCCGCAGCAGACGCTGCAGACGCCGCTCGAAGAAGTCCACTTCGAGGCCGTCGGTGACGAGGAGTACGCACGGCCGATCGACGTCGTCACCGACAGCTCGCGTCCCGAGGGCGGCATCCCCGCCCCCCTCGCGCTGATGATGCGTGGCCGCGAGCTCGTGGCCATCAACCTCACGGCGGGCAAGGTCGCCTGGACGACCGAGATGCGCTCGTGCCAGCGCGCGGCCTGGGTGGACGACGTCCTCGTGGTCGCCGCCAACCGTGAGTTGCGCGGCTACGACGCGCGTACCGGCAAGGAGCTCTGGCGCCACGCGACCGACGCCTTGACGCGCGACCTGCAGATCGGCGGCGGCCTCGCCTACGCGCTCGTGCAGGACATGGTGGGCGGCAGCCGCAACAACCGCCTCATCGCGGTCGACGTGTTCCGCGGCGTGCAGGTGTGGACCGCAACGCTCAAGCGCTCGGACTACCGCAACCTCAAGCCGTGGGGCGGCCGCATCCTGCTGCGCCAGGTGCGCTACGACCGACGGGGTGCACGGGGCGAGCTGCTGGTGTTCGACGCCTTCGACGGGCGCAGACGCCATGCCCTCGCCGTGCCGCTGCAAGTGGACGCGACACCGATCGTGGCCGGATCGCTGTGGATCGTCGCAGGCACGACGGAGGGACGCGGCAAGCGCGTGCTGACGGCGTTCGACCTCGACGTCGGAAGCGTGCGCTGGACCCGCACGCTCGCAGGCCACACGATCGTGGGCGCGCTCGTACGTGACGAGGACTACCTGCTGGTCCTGCAGCAGGACGGGACCCTGACGACGCACTCGATCAAGGACGGCACACCGCTGCACGAGACGCGCGTATACGTCGGTGAAGGCGGCAACGCGCGGCCTTTCCCCAGCTCACCGATGCTGACGGACGGCAAGCGCGTCACGTTCATCCCGTGGGTCCGGCGGCCTGCCTTGAGCGTCGTCTGCTACGACCGCCGCACGGGCAAGCTCCAATGGGAGTCTCCGTACAAGCCCGGGCTGGTGCTGTCGAAGGCCTCGCTGGTGGAGAGTGGCGACTTGCTGGTCGCGATGATCGCCTTCCGCAAGGACGATGCGCAGCGCATCCTGCTGCGCCTGCTCGACCGCGTGAGCGGCAAGCAGGTCCAGGTGATCGAGCCCGACGCGCTGTCGAAGGACAACTGGGTCCCGAGCCTGCACGCGGGCTACGGCACGCTGGTCCTCTACGGGAAGTCGGGCGCGAGCATCTTGCGGGGCAAGGCGCGCTAGGCGCGCCTTGTCTCCCGTTCCCGTCTCCGTGCCCGTCACCGTTCCCGGCGTGCCCGTGGCCCGTGCCCGTGACCCGATCGCGACAAGGCGCCCCTAGCCCGCGTCCCATGCACCCGGTAGGGGCGGGCTGGATGCCCGCCCGAGGGAGTGCTCCAGGATCCGGACTTACCAGGTAGGGGCGGACCGAAGTGTCCGCCCCCTCGGCTCCACGACGCGAACACGCCAAGGCGCCCCTATCCAACAGCCCGCGCACCCGGTAGGGGCGGGCTGGATGCCCGCCCGAGGGCTCGCTCCCAGACTCGGACCTACCAGGTAGTGGTGGCCCCCGTGGCCACCCCCTCGGCTCCACGACGCGAACACGCCAAGGCGCCCCCAGCCAACGCCCCCCCACCCCGCACGCACACACCGACGCACGACGGCTCGACGCGGCCGCGGGTGGGCAATCGGCCCACCCCTACGTGGTAAGTCCGGGGGTGATGGCGCGCCCTAGGGCGACCACCGCGCGTCGACACCTACGGTGTCTCGCTCCCGGATCGCCCCTACCGCCCAAGGTCAGGTCGGACGCCGTCGGGCCCGTGAAGGTGATCGTTTGCCGGGCCCGGGGAACCCGAGGTTCCCCAGACAGCCTGCTACAGTTCCTCGCGCCCATGCGAAACCTAGCCCCTTGGATCCCGCCCCTCCTCGCCCTCGCTGCGATCTTCTTCGTCCTTGGCCCGGGTACGTCGACCGCCGGCCCTGACGACACGGCCGAGACGGGCCAGCTCGTCAACCTCCAGGCCCAGCAGGCCATCGAGCGCGGCACGCGCTACCTGCTCCAGCTGCAGGCCGCGGACGGCTCGTGGCACAGCAACGCGGGCAAGAAGGTCAACGAGACGTACCGCCGCTTCACGGGGGGCGTCGACGTCCCGCACGTGGGCGTCACCTCGCTCGCGGTGCTGGCACTGCTCGCCGGCGGGCATCAGCCCGGCCGCGGCCCGCACGGCAAGGCGATGAACAAGGCGATCGACTTCATCCTCGAGCAAGTGCAAGCCTCGGGCTACATCGCGTCGAACCACACGCGCATGTACTCGCATGCCTTCGCCACCCTGGCGCTCGCCGAGATCTACGGCATCTCACGCCGGGAGAAGGTGCGCGACAAGCTCCAGCTCGCGGTCGAGTACACGGTCAAGTCGCAGAACGCGACCGGCGGCTGGCGCTACGTCCCGTTCACCAACGACTCGGACATGAGCGTCACGGTCTGCTGCGTCGTCGCACTGCGCGCCGCGCGCAACGTCGGCATCAAGGTGCCGCGCAAGACGATCGAGCGCGCGCTCAAGTACGTCATCCTCAGCGCCATCACCCGGCCCGGGCCGCGTCGGCCGGTCGGCGCGTTCTACTACCAGCCGCACGACCAGCGCTTCAACCGCCCGTCCTTCGCGCTCTGCGCCGCGGGCCTGACCACGCTGTTCCAGGCGGGGCTCTACGACGACGAGTCCGTGCGCCGGCACATCAAGACCCACAAGATCCAGAAGGACCCGCCCCCCACGATCAAGCGCTCCGTCGAGTACATGGAGCGTGAGTACTGGAACATCTACACGCGTCCAGGTGGCCCGGAGCACTACTTCTTCTACTACGGCAACTACTACGCCGCCCAGGCGATGTACCAGATCGGCGGCCGGGACATGGCGCGCTGGGGTAGCTGG
>JAHEIK010000114.1 GCA_024639415.1 Planctomycetota bacterium | reverse complement strand
CCACGAAGTCGGCGATGTCCTGCACCTCGCCGTCCTGGTAGTAGTGCGACAGGATGATCGCGTTGCGCTCCTTCTTGAGGCGCGCGATCTCGGCCTCGAGGTCGAGCGTGGGATCGATCGGTTCACGGTCCGCGATGTGGGTCGGGAGCGGCATCTTCGGGACGGCGGTGCTCATGCGGGTCTCCAGGGCGAAGCGGCCACCAAGGTAGCGACGGAGGAGCCTCGGTCAGTCGATGAGATCAGGGAGAACGCCCGTTTCGTAGGGTCCGCCGGGGAGGATCTCCGACGCGTGGACGACCAGGCGCGTCTTGACCTCCGCGAGGTCGATCTCCCGGCCACCCGCCTCGGTCATCGAGATCATCACATGGCCGTCGAGTCCGCACGGGTTGAAGGTGCGGAAGGGCTCGAGGTCGGTCGCAACGTTCAGCGCCAGCCCGTGCCACGTGACCCAGCGCCGGACGGCGATCCCCAAGCTCTGGACCTTCCGCAGCCCGATCCAGACGCCGGTGAGGCCTTCCCTGCGGCTGCCCTCGATGCCGAAGTCGGCCAGCGTGCGGATGCCGATCTCCTCCAGGTCACGTTGGAAGCGGTGCAGGTCCTTGCGGCTCTGGGTGAGGTGCACGATCGGGTACGCGACGATCTGGCCGGGGCCGTGGTACGTCGCTTCGCCGCCGCGCTCCACCTGTACGACGTCGAAGCGCTCGTCGTAGGTGCCTTCCGCCGGCGTCTTGCGGCCGAGCGTGATGACGTGGGGGTGCTCGCCGGTCAGCAGCACGTTCGGAATGCGATTGTCGGCACGGGCCACGACGAGGCGCTGCTGTAGCTCGTGCAACTCGAGGTAGGGGGCCGTGCCCCAGTCGTAGTGGATGCCGGTCATGCTCAGGAGCCGCGCGCCGCGCTCCGGGAGAACGCCGCTTCCTCGACCAGGGTGACGAAGCCATCGGGATCGGTGCGTGCGTTCGACGCGCCCACACCCAGCTCCTCGCGCACGTAACGCATGCCGACCTGGTTGTCGGTGGCCGGTCCGGCGATGACGTCCAGCACGAGATCGTTCTCGCGCATCCAGCGCACCCCGCCCCAGGCTGCGACGAGGTCGTTGGCCGCCAGCACGTGCGCGGAGATCCAGCCCTTGAACTCGGGATCGCGCAGGATCGTGTCGACGCCGTACTGCCCGATGATGCCGTCGCCCATCTCGGCGACGACGACGTCCAGCTCCTGGCCGGCTTCGCCGTCCAGCGCGCGCAGGATGCGCTTCGCGACCGGCGCAAGGTCCTCGATGCCCGCCGTGCTCGGCAGGCCGCAGTCCTGGAAGGTGAGCACCTCGAGCGCACCGTGGTCCTGCATGTTCAGCGGGTCGCGCACGGCCGCTACACCGGTGAGCTTGGCGCCCCCGACCGCATAGCCGCGCTGCGTGAGACCGGCGATGATCTCGCATGCCGCGACCGTCTTGCCGCTGTTCATGCACGTGCCGGAGACGACGATCAGCGGCGGGATGCGCGCGCCCTTGCCGTTGTCGGCAATCGCGGCGTCGGCGATGTTCACGCCCTCGCCGTCCCGCGTGGCCATGCCGAGCACCTCGACGCGCAGCGAGTGGCCTACGTCACGGTTCTCGCTGACGGCCTCACCCAGCACGCCGCCGAGGTTGAGGAGGTGGATCGTGTCCCCGGCCTTGATCTGCGCGGGGATGCGCCCGACGAAGCCGCGCAGCGCGTCGCGACGGCCCAGGGCGCCGACCAGCACGTCGCCCTTGCCGACGTGGGCCATGCGGCCGGTGGTCAGCTCTACCTGGTCGTAGACGCGCTTCTCTTCCAGCGCACGCACGACGAGGACCTGGCCGCTCACGGCGTCCACGCGACGCGAGTACGTGACCTCGGGGCCGAGGTCCAAGCGGTTCACCACGCTGGTGATCTTGTGGGGGCGGATCTTCATGCGTCGCCCTTCTGTGCGCGCTCGCGTGCCCGGTGCCCGAGGGCGGCGCCGAGACCGTAGAGACGCGCGAAGCCGTCCGCCTGCTCGCCCGTCCAGCCCGCGGCGCCTTCGCCGTAGACCGCGACCTCCGGATCCATCAACGAGTGGGGGGAGCGCGTGCCCGTGACCGTGGCGATGCCGCGGTGCAGGCGTATACGCACCTCGCCGGAGACGCGCTCGTTGACACTGTCGAGGAACGCCTCGAGGTCGCGCATCACGGGATCGAAGTACAGGCCCTCGTGCAGCAGGTTGCCGTAGAACGTGCCGAGCGTCTGGCGCCAGTAGGCCTGCCAGCGGGTCTGGACGAGCTTCTCGAGCTCGCTGTGCGCTTGGATCACGACGAGCGGCCCGGGTGCCTCGAAGGCCAGCCGGCCCTTGACGCCGAGGATGGTGTCGCCCAGGTGCATGCCGCGCCCGACGCCGTGGCTGCCCGCGATGCCGTTGAGGCGGCGGATCACCTCGACGCCATGCATGGACTCTCCGTCCAGCGAGACCGGCAGGCCATGCTGGAAGCCCACCACGACGTCTTCTGCTTCCTCGGGTGTGTCGTCGAGCGGGGCGGTCGCGGCGTAGACGCTCTCCGGCGGCACCTGCCACGGATCGTGCGTCTCCTTGCCACCGATCGTCGTGCCGAAGAGCCCCTCGTTGACGGAGTAGGCAACGGTCTTCGCGTCGATCTCGATGCCGTGCTCGGCGAGCCACGCCGACTCCTGCTCGCGCGACCAGCCCAGGTCGCGGATGGGGGCGTGGATCTCCAGTTCCGGCGCGAGCGCACGGATGGCGACGTCGAAGCGGATCTGGTCGTTGCCGGCGCGGGTTGAGCCGTGCGCCACGGCCGTGGCCCCGATCTGTCGGGCCGCCTTGACGACGGCCTCGGCCTGCGCCGTGCGCTCTGCGCCGACCGATACCGGGTAGGTGCCGCCGCGCAAGCAGTTGCCCTTGATCAGGTAGCTGACGTAGCGGTCGAAGACGTCCACCTGCGCGTCGATGACGCGGTGGTCCTCGATGCCCAGCTCCTTGGCGCGAGCGGCGATGGAGGCGAGCTCCTCGTCGGAGAAGCCGCCGGTGTCGACGGTGACGGTCACGACCTCGGCGCCGGTCTGCTCGCGCAGCCAGATGGCGAGGAAGGACGTGTCGAGGCCGCCTGAGAAGGCGAGGGCGATCTTGGCCATGGGGGGATCCACGCTGGGCGCCGGAATCGGCGCGGAACCGGGGATGGTAGCGCATATGCGGCGTCGAGGCCCGTCCGATCCGCACCGGCAGGCCCTCAGGCGTGTAGCGCTACGGCCTGGGGGGGCGATCGCGGGTCGGCCTGCGCGATGGGCGCCCGGGAGAGCGCACGCCGCAGGCTCTCGAGCGTACCTGCTCGACATCCAGATGGACTTCATCCGGCCCGGCAAGCCGGAGGAAGACGGCCATACCGCGTCCTCCAGAGGCGCGTGCGGCCAGTTCCCGTGTTCACTTGCTTCGTCTCATCGGGCTCTGGAAGCCGAAGCGGGAGGCGAGATTCCTGCAACCCGGCTCGACGCGGCACCAGCGTTCGAGGCAGGACCCATCGGCTCCGGGCGCGACCTGGAAGGTGGCGCCCTCAGGGGGGCGGCCCACGGCACTTTCGCGTGGCGGCGGAACACGCCGCCGACCTTGACTTCGCTTTCTCACCCCTCGTACCCTTACGCGCGCACAGGGTGAGGCGCCGTTCTGAACACGCCTGGGAGGTACTTCGCATGACAAGTCGCATGGCCGCATGGGCTCTCGTATCCACCTTCGTCTTCGCTGGGCTCTCCGCGTGCGGAGGCGGGGGCTACTTCCTCGCTGAAGAGGGCGCGACCTCCATCGAGTTCGCACTGCAGCCCGAGGACACCGTCGTCAGCAACGTCTTCCAGGCAACGGTGGTCCTCAAGAAGGCCAACGGCGATGTCATGCCCCTCGACGGCGAGACCGTGAATCTGTACCTGGACGGGAACCCGACGGGGACCCAGCTACTGGGGCAGACGGAGAAGATGTCTCGCCTCGGCGTCTGCTACTTCCTCGACAGTCTCACGATCGACGACGTCGGCAACGGGTACACGCTGCGCGCCGAGATGGGTGACCTCACAGCCATCAGCGCCCCGTTCAGCATTCTCCCCGTGCAGGTGGCCTCCATCGCGTTCCTCAAGGAGCCGCTGGCGACCCCGGTCGGGGTACCCTTCGAGGTCTCGGTTGAGTTGCGTGACCAGGTTGGCAGCCTCCTGCCTCGCGATGGCGTTCCCGTGACCGTGCGCATCCGGAGCAATCCCAGCGGCGGCACGCTGAGCGGCGTTACGACCGTGGACTCCGTGCAGGGCGTTTGCACGTTCCCGGGCCTGAGCATCGACGCGATGGGCGACGGCTACTCCCTGCAAGCGGAACAGACCACCTTCACCGCGACCAGTGCTGCCTTCAACATCCTCCCGCCGCCCGTGGCCGGACTTGCGTTCACCGTGCAGCCCCCGGCCGAGACGGACGCCCAGGCACCGTTCGGCTTCCAGGTGGAGTTGCGGGACGCCGGCAACAACCTGACGCCTCGCAGCGGTGTGCAGGTGGCCGTGTCCATCGAGAACAACGCAGGAGGAGGCACGCTGTCCGGTACGAACACGGCCGTGTCCGTCGATGGCGTCTGTGACTTCTCCGGCCTCAGCATCACCAAGCCTGGGACCGGCTACACCCTGAAGGCAAGCTACGGGGCGTTCGAGACCGTCAGCGGTGCCTTCAACATCCTCATGCTCCCGCCCACGTGGGATGCCACGTTCGGAACCGCCCTCACGGGCGGAGCCGCGTCAGACGATAGCGGGGAGAGCGTCAACTTCGGCTTCTCCTTCCCCTTCTACGGCACGACGTACTCCAACTGCTTCGTCAACTCGAACAGCAACATCACCTTCGGCTCGTCGGACTCGGACTTCTCCGACAGCGTCAGCGAGCTGAGCAGTGATCAGCCGCGTATCGCGGGATGGTGGACAGACCTGTCCCCGAACCAGCAGGGCTCGGTCCATGCGAAGGCGCTCTCCGACCGCCTGGTGATCACGTACAACAACGTGAACGAGTGGGGCCAAACGGGCGGCAAGACCTATCAGGTCACGATGTGGGACAGCGGTAGGATCGACGTCTTCTACAAGAGCATGACGGGCCCCTCGGGCAGCGGACTCATTGGAATCAGCCCCGGCGGCAACCTCCGGTCGGCACAGTCCTTCGATTTCTCCGCCACCACGTTCCCCTCGTGGACCAACGTGGGGTCGACCTTCCCGTACGAGGACGTCCCCAGTGGTGAGACGGACCTCAACAACGACGGCTGGATCATCTTCGATCCGCTTGGCCCGAGCTTCGACGGCACCGACGGCTACCGCTTCGCCACGTCCGGCTAGGTCTCAGTGCCGAACGAGCGGGCGTGAAGGATTGCATGCCGGCGAGCGCGCGACTGCGACTCTTCCTTGCGATCCTGCTGATCTGGATCGGCTCGTCTGCTTGCCAGGGCGTGGGCCGTAGCCTCGCCTCGCAGACACCCGCATCGTGCGCGGACTGCCATCAGGAGATCGCCCGGCAGTGGGGCGCGTCCGCACACGCTCATGCTTGGACCGATCCCGCGTTCGTGGCGGCGAGCGAACAGCACACCAAGGCCGAGTGCCTCGGCTGCCACGCTCCGTTGCCCCTGCTCGAGCAGGCGGGCGGTCCGCCGCGCGTGCGTGCCGTACGCCGTGACGACGGCGTGGATTGCGCCGCCTGCCACAAGGTGGGCTGTGCCCAGGGCGGGCCGTACGACACGCTCGCACCACACGCCACGCGGCGCGTGCCGGCCCTGCGCTCGTCCCGATTCTGCGGCCGCTGCCACGAGAAGGAGATCGAGCAGTACGAGGCGCTCTACGCGCCGCTCACGCCCGACGCGCAGCAGCGCTCGTGTGCCGACTGCCACATGGACGCTCGCTCAGCGCACCTCACCCAGGGCCACCTGCTGTCGGGGCTCCACCCGCGACGCATCGTGCGTGACCACGCGTTCACGTCATGGAAGCGCCATGCGCGCTCGGCCGTGGAGGTCACCTCCGCCGTCTTCGCGCGCGAGGGGGAGCGTATCCACGCGCAGTTCGCCCTCCTCAATCGCGGCGCCGGCCACCGCATCCCCACGGGCGCGGGCGGCCACCGCGAGGTACGCATACGCGTCTTCGCCCTCGACGAGCACGGGAACGTTCTTGGTCGCGTGGAGAGCTCGCTGGTCAGTGCCGCGGACGAGGGCTTGGAGCCGGGCACGCCGCGAGCGTTCGACCTCTGGCTGGTCGCGTTCGCCCCGGAGACGGTCGCCGACGTGCGTCTGCTGGTCGAGCGCGTGAACGCGGACGAGAGCCTGCGCCTGGTGCTCGTGGACCGGCGCTGGCCGCTGCCGCCTGCTGGCCGCTAGATCTGTAGACGCTGTTCATCCGCTCAGGGCTTGAAGCGCGTTAGCACGATCAGCCAGTTCAGGCTGTCGGTTTGCAGCGACGTGATGCGCCAGCCCTCCTTCCAGAGCTTGACGATCTCCTTCTCGGGAAGCTGGGAGCGGATCATCCAGCGCTGCGTGCCCCAGCCAGTGCCCTTCGTCATGACGACGACCCAACTGGCCAGATCCCGCGTCACGTGGGTGATGCGGTAGCCCTCCTTCCAGCGCCGCTCCACGTGGTCCTTCGGGAAGTCCATGTTCCGGACCCAGTCCTGGGGACCCCAGGTCGTCCCCGCGGACGTGACGAGCATCCAGCGCAGGCCGCCGTAGGCGAGCCTCGTGATCTTGCGACCCTTCTTCCACTCGCTCTGGATGAGCTTCGCAGGGAACAGCGCGGGGGCGTACACGGCTTGCCGCTTCAGGTCGGTGCCCTCGCTGAAGATCGTCAACCACGTCCCCCCGCCCCACGCCAAGTGGGTCAGGGCGCGGCCCTTGGACCACTGCGACTCGAGGAACGCTCCGTCGATCGACTTCCGGCCGAACCACCACTGGCGTCCCAATCCGGCGTTCGATGACTGGACGGCCGTCCACTTTCCGAGGCGCCAGGCCAGGGACGTCACGGGCATGCCCGAGTCCATGCGCTTGCGTATGGTCGTGTCGGGGAACTGGCCGGACAGTGCGTAGCCCTGGCTCTCGTAGGGCTTGGTCGCGGCGGGCTTGCCCGGCTTGTCTGGCTTGGCCGGCAGCTTCGGTGGTTCCGGCGGCTCTCCGGGCGCAGGCACGGCGGGCTCGGGAGGGGCTGGCGCCGGTGCGTCAGGCGCGGGGACCGGCCCGCTGCGCACGGCGACGCGCCGCAGCGAGACGCTCGACGTCCCGACGGCATGCACGTTCACGTACCAACGGGAACCTGGGAGGAAGTCGCCGCGCGGCACGGTCTTCGTCGCAAGCTCCCGTCCCTCCGCGTCCTGCAGGGAGCCCCGCAACTCGTCGTCACCGTGGAGCTGCAGCGTGAGGCGCGCACCTGCGAGGGCAGCTCCCGCGCGCGCAACCTGCAACGGCGAGGCCTCGCCGGGGGCGAGGCTCGCCCGCACGTGCTCCTTGGTGAGCACGAGGTAGGTGCGCGGGCCGTGTCGCCACGCGTCCACGCCCAGGCCCCCTCGATCGGCGGGCAGCACGTCAGGATCCGGCACGAGGCCGATGCGCAGCTGCACCCCCGCCGCGCTTGTCGCGGCTGCGGTCTCGACCTCGAGCACCACGCGCCCATGCTCCGGGATCGTGACGACGGGGCGCTGCGTGACGAGTCCCACCGTGCGCGGCTTGTCGCCGGACGCGTCGAGGATCAGGCCGCCCTCGGCGGCTCGCACCCTCGCGGACGGGCCGGCCCAGCGCGCCCAGAGGTTCCTATCGACGATGGCGAACGCATCCTCGAAGCCCCGGATCGCGTGGGCGGGCATACGGCTTCTCGCTGCTCCGGGCTCCGACTGCCGTGTCGGCAGGAGCGCGGCGGGGCCCGCCCACAGGGAGTCCAGCGATATCTCGAACGCCGATCCGCCGGGCGAGCCGTAGGCCCAGAGGGCGAGGTGCCAGCGCGTGCCGGGCACGTGAGGCAGGCCGGCGACGCCGGCCGTGCCGAGGACCGCACCCTGGAGGTCCCGTAGCTCGACGACGTGCCGCTTGGCGTCGGGCTTGTAGCGCAGCACGAGCCGCACGCCCGCGGCGATGCGCTTCATGTCCGTGTAGCGGATGAGGGTCTCGCCCTTCCTGGTCCCGACGATGGCGGCGTTGGGTGTGAGGAACAGCAGCGGTCGGTGCTCCGACTCGGATGGGAAGTGCCTCTGGCCTCCGTCCATTCCCGCCAGGCAGCCGCGATCGGGCAGTAGCCCGACCACCAGCCGGGACGTGGCATCCAGGGCCGTCGGGTCGCTGCGCACCTCGATGACGAGGTCGTCGTCGAGGGGCATCGCCACGCGGCGTGTGCGCGTGAGCAGGCCCGTCTGGTTCCAGCCCTGCTTGGCGACGCCGTGGATTTGCAGCTGCGAGTCCGCGGCGCGCACGAATGCACGACGCCCGCCGGCCGCAGCCCACGTCGTCCAGACGAACTCGTCGAGACGATCGAAGCGCTCGTCGAATGGACGCGACCAATCCATGGTCGGAGGTGGATTGCCGTTCGCCGGCAGCGGATCGCGCGCGCTCAAGGCGCGCAACGTCCCGGCCCGCACGGAGTCGATGAACCCGTGGACCGGGCGGCCTCGCGGAGAGCCATGGCCACCGACGGCAACGTGGACGCGAGCCGCGGGGACGAAGTGCGGCGAGGAGGTCAGGTCCGCCTTGGCTAGTTCCTTCCCGTCCAGGTCGGTCAGGATCACGCGTGCCCGCTGACCGGCACGTGCGGAGCGCACGAGCAGGCGTGCACCGTCGCGTGTGAGCTGCGGATCGACGCTCGCAAGGACCGCCAGCGAGGGCAGCCGGCAGATCGTCGTGGCGTTGCTGCGAAAGCGCAGCGCGAATCCATACGCACTGTCCCTAAGCCACGCGCCGTCACCCTTCAGGCACGACGGTGTGATGAAGGCGCCGAAGATCGACGTGCCGGGGCGCGTCGGCACGGGGGCCTTGCGCAACTCCAGGGCCATGAAATCGTCGAACGGGACCCTTAGTGGCTCGCGGCTGGTGATGCCGATGGGATTCCAGTGGCCGCCGCCTGCGTCGTCGAAGACCAGATAGCCGCGTTCGGTCCACAGCGCCTCCGGGCGTCCTGCGAGATACCACCAGGGCTTCCAGCGTTCCCGATCGAGTCCTTCGAAGTCGTCGACGAGCATTCCCGGATCGTCGTAGGCCCGCCACCACGACTCGCCTTGCGACGTCGCGTCGCTGACGACGATCGCGCCGCCCGCCTTGGCACGTGCGACCTGTCCCGTGCCGACCGGCTGCGGCTGCTCCTTGCCCAGCGCCACCTGCACGGTGCCCGCCAAGACGTGGAGCGCTGTGCCCGCGGCGTCTGTGTGGCGGAGCGTGAAGCGCGCATCGTCCGAGGTGCTGCGCACGATCAGCGCCGATGTGCGTACGACGAGCGAGCGCCCGCCGCGCTCGACGCCACACCACAGGCTGCCGCTCTCGAGCGCGAGCGCCGCGCGCGGGGCAGCGTCCTTGTGCTGCGGCTTGATCACGGCGGTCGTGTCGCTGGCGAGACGCACGAGTACGCGCGGGGAGGCCAAGCGGAACTCCATGCCGTGCTCGGGCGG
>JAHEIK010000537.1 GCA_024639415.1 Planctomycetota bacterium | reverse complement strand
GGGATGCTCCACGCCCTCGACCGCTTCCGTGGCTGCACGCCACGTGATCTTCTCCGTCCCGGAGTAGATGGCCTCGCCGTCGGCAAGGCCGACGACGCGCTCGAACTCGATCTCGCTTGCCGTCCCCGTGACGTAGTCGAAGCCGATAACGGTGTCGAGGGACGTCGCCCGGAGGACGTTGCAGAGTTTCTGCAGGCTCTGCCTCAAGCCACCCTCCGCGCTCAGGTGAGCGCGCGACTGCGAGGCCAGTGCGTTCGTGGTGTTCGTAAGCGACGTGATCGTCAAGAGCGTCATGACCCCGAAGGCCAGGACGATGAGCATCTCCAACTGCGATATGCCGCCTTGTCGAGACCGATCGTGACGGGTCATCGGTCGATCCGGATCCAGGTGCGCAGCACCAGTCGCTCCAGGCTCTCGCCTGGGGCCTGCCAGCAGAAGGTCACGACGACGGGGAGGGCTACGTGGTCGTGATCATGGGACAGGGCATCGATCTGGCCGTCCCCGTTCAGGTCGGCGGGCAGTCCGAAGCCCACGTGGTTCATGTCCTCGCGCAGCACGGTAGTCCCCAGGGGGTCGTTCTGCGGCGTCGAGGCCGGCACGTCCACCAGGACGCCGAGCGTGTGCAGCGATGCTGGATGGACGAAGTCCGGGTAGTACATCTGCGGCAGCCACGTCGGCCGGCCGTCGGGGAGGACCGGCCCGCCCGGCGTCGGTCCCGTGGGAGGCGTGGGCCAGCCGTAGCCGTCTTCATCCGGCTGCTTGGTTTCGACCGGCGCGGTTACGGCACTCTCCTGCAGTGCCTTCAAGCGGAGGTAGAGCCCGGCGGAATCGTCGTCGCCTCGCAGGCGCTCCATGAACTGCCGGCCGACTTGCAAGATGTCGCTGCGGGACATCTCGTAGCGGCTGTGGCGGTAGGTGCCGATCGACGTGGACACCTCCGTCAGCACGGCGATGGCGAGCAGCGCCGTGGTGAGCAGCACCTCGACGAGCTGGAACCCCGCCTGGCGGCTTCGGGCAGAGCGCTGGATGGGGCGTGTGGCCGCAGGCATGGCGCAGAGCGATCTCGTCCTCCAGGGTCAGGAGACCCGCCTCCCTATCGGTCAGCGAGGAACGCTGTAATGCCCCAATTGCCGTCAGAGCGCTCGTGGTGATCCATTGGCGGTCATTTGCGACTCACGATAGGCACCCGTTCGCCCTGTCGTTGCGCACTCTCGCGCATGAGGGCGCCCCACGGCGCGGCGCGGCCCCGCGCCAGGTCAGACGCGGCTGCCCACTTCCGGCGCGTGGCGGTGGGGGCTAGGCTTGGCGCGGTCCGGCGTGGATCGCGTCCGGGGAGCGGGAGGGCGCACCATGAAGACCGCGGGGATCGTGCTGTTGGGGCTCCTGTTCGTCGCCTCCCCCGGCTGCGGCGCTGCCGGGACGCCTTTGGTGACCTTCCCGCCGGAGTTGGACTCGGTCTCGCCGAACATCGGTGGCGTGGGCGGGGGCACGCTGCTCACGTTGACGGGCAGGAACTTCGCGGCACTCGCGACCGTCACGGTAGGCGGTCTGCCCTGCGTGAGCGTCACGGTGGATCCCTTCGGCATGAGCCTCACGTGCGTGACGCCACCCGGCACCCTGGGGCTCAAGGACGTCACGATCTCCACCGTCACCGGTAGTGACACGCTGCCGGGCTCGTTCACCTACGCGGTGCCCGCGAAGCCGCTCGCGCTGTCCGTCGAGTTCGTCATGGAGGGTGCCGGTGGCCTGCTGATCGCCCTGTGGCCCGATCTGCTCTTCCAGGACCCGAGCGATCCGAGCGAGGCGCTCTGCCACCGCGAGGTGGCCCCGTGGCCCGTGGACGATCTCGTCGAGACTGGGGGCTACGTGTTCGCTCTCGACGCGACCCTCGGGGCGTTGCTCTGGTACGTGGACCTGGCCGCCGCCCTGCTCGGCGAGATGCCGCTGGGCTGCGTGCTCGACGAGCGGCTGCAGGGTGCCACGGGCTTCGTGGTGCACGTGCGCTGACCCTACCTCTTCGCCTTCTTCCGCGTGTCCTTGGCGGCGCCCCCGCTGGAGGTGATCACGGGCACCTTCATGCGTGTCGTGGCGCGCTTGAGGAACAGGATCGCGAAGCACGTCTCGACGACCCGCTCGGCGAGCGGCCAGCTGCCGTCGTCGGCCTGGTCGTGCAGCAGCAGCTCGGCTCCGTCTTCGTACCAGTCGGTCTCGCCGTAGTGGCGCACGCGCCCGAGGATGCTGGCTCGCTCCAAGCCGTAGAGGTAGTAGTAATGGTTCGGGCCCCCGCGCAGCTGATCCGGGGGCTGGGGCGGTCCGCCGGGCTGCGGCTGCACGGGGTTGCGCCGCACGTCGAAGTACGTCTGGAGCCACGCGAGGGCGTCGCGGATCGCGACGCGGGTCCGCTGGCGCATGGCGCCCTTGAAGCGCCGTGACCTCCAGAGCTCGCTCTGGCAGATGATGAGCCCGGCGAGCCCGGCCGTCGTCATCGAACCGTTGATGGGTGTGCTCGGCTTGCGGTAGCGAAAGCCGCGCGCCGCTGCCTTCTCCGTCCAGGTAAGCCGGTACTTGCCGCGCACTTCGTTCGCGCGGTAGCGCACCGCCTTGCCCGTCTGTTCCTGGTGATCGAGGAGGAAGCGCAGGGCGTCCAGCCAGACCTTGGACGGGATCTTGATGCCGCAGCGCATGCCCGCCTTGAGCCCGAGCAGAGCGTACTGCGTGCAGGATAGGTCGTAGGCCTGCTTCGAGGGGTAGCGCCAGACGCCCTGCTCAGTCTGGTGATCGATGAGGAACTGGACGCCGCGCTTCATCCACGCCAGCGCGTCCTTGCCGATCGTCTCCAGGCAGGGGTCCTTGCGCCGGGTGCGGCCGTAGCGGTCCACCTGCTCGACCTCGAACGGGTCACGCGCCGGTGCATGGCGCGCGTCGAGCGCCATCAACAGCACCGCGACGCTGTAGGTCTTCTGCAGCGGCAGCTTGCGCAGGTAG
>JAHEIK010000536.1 GCA_024639415.1 Planctomycetota bacterium | reverse complement strand
GCTGCTGGGTGTCGTGCTGGGCGTCCCCATGGCCTACCTGACGGGGCGCATCCGGCCCGGCGAGCCCACCCTCGTCGAGGCTCTCGGTCTCGTCCTCGTCTGCGGCGGCATCGCCCTATGGCTCGAGGTCTCGTTCCTCCTGTCCGCGATGGTCATGGGCTGCGTCGTGGCCAACTTGGCGCGGCACCACACGCGCCCCTTCCATGCCATCGAGGAGATCGACTGGCCCTTCCTCGTGGTGTTCTTCCTGCTCTCCGGCGCATCGCTCCAGCCGGATGCGCTCGCGGCGGCAGGCGGCATCGGCGCGGCCTACGTTCTCCTACGCGTCCTCGGCCGCTTCGTCGGCGCTCATCTGGGTGGACGTGTGAGCGGCGCGCCCGAGCATGTGCGACGCTGGATGGGAGCAGCGCTGTTGCCGCAGGCCGGCGTGGCGCTGGGCATGGCCCTGATTGCGGCGGACCGCTTCCCGGAGCACGCCAATGCGCTGCTGTCGATCGCGATCGGATCGACGGTGCTCTTCGAGTTGCTTGGGCCCATCGCCACGCGCTACGCACTGCGGCGCGTAGGCGAGGCCGGCGCGGACGAGGCTTAGGCTCCAAGCTGAGCGACGTCGGGTCCTCTCCCTATGTCACTGCGCTCCATGGACGGGCCAAGCTCGGAGGGACCCACGGCGATGCACGGGCCGGGCGAAGACTCGCCTTCGCCAAGCTCAGGCTCCCATCGCCCCTACAGCAACCGGGCATGCGGGGACGAGATCCAAACGCCGTAGGGGCCTTGGGAGGCCGGCGCCGTAGGCGGCGGCCGAGTCCTGGCCCTCTCCCATGCGACCTACGGCATCCACTCCGGCAACGCCTTCACACTGGCGCGCGCCTTCTCGGAGGTCGGGATCCCCCACGACTCGAAGAACGGCCCCAGATTGCGGCCGACCGTCTTCGACATGCGCACCAACCACTGGTCACGCTTGTCGCCGTCCTTCTTCGGGCGCTCGTAGTCGGCGAGGTCGCGGTACTCGGCGAAGACCTGCTTGTACGCATCCCAGCCGAACGCCTTGCGCAGCTCGTAGTACATGATCAGGGCTGTGAACGGCTT
Source organism: Planctomycetota bacterium (assembly GCA_024639415.1). Classification (GTDB taxonomy): domain Bacteria; phylum Planctomycetota; class PLA2; order PLA2; family JAEUHO01; genus JAHEIK01. The sequence goes on along the minus strand of JAHEIK010000536.1, from coordinate 1,897 downwards.
GCTCTTCCACAAGCCGAACTTCGAGCCGCCCTTCTCGTAGAGCACGCGGTTCTTCTGGATGCTCTCGGGCGCCATGGCCTTGTGACCGATGCCCTTCGAGCACACCGTCTCCATGAGGTAGAGCGAGAACAGGTTGCAGGTCACCTCGACGGTGCCGCCGAACGTCCAGTCCTGGTGCTGATGGTTGTGCCCCATCTCGTGGAACATGCCCCAGTCCCCTTGCGTGGAGAGCCGGGGCAGGTCGACGAAGCGCTTGGCCGCGTCGAGATGCGTCATGATCGGATAGCCGGCGTGCATGTAGCCGTTGGAGATCTGCTCGTCGGTGACGTAGCGCTCCGGCCGCGCGCGCTCATGGGGAATCTGCGCCAGGTCCGCGCAGCCGTCCATCACCCCGTCCCACCAGCGCATGAGCGCTTCGGGATCGTCGAGGCTGCGCACGTGCTCGGCGGGCACCGTGATGATCACCTTCTTGGTCTCGAGCTCGGCCCACGGCGCGGGGTGGTTGCGGATCTCCTTCGTCCAGCGCTCGAGCGAGGTCTCCCCCAGCACGAAGTGCGGCGCCGCGACCGCGCCCTGAATGACCACATTGACGCTCCCGAGCGCACTGCGCGGCGGGACCACGACGTAGACCAGGCCCCCGAATGCGCACGCGTGTGTGCTGCGCTCCGATGTGAGGGGACGCTGCACCGTGACTTCAGGCGCGCGATGCCACTTGGCCTTGCCCCACAACTTGTCCTTGTGCGCCCCGATGCGCAACGCGAGCCCGCCATCGACCGCCTGCTTGGGCACGCGCACGGTGACGAGCCCGCCCGGCGGCGCGTACAGCCCCGTGGAGTGCCATCCGGGCGTCTGCGTATCGATCACCTGCGCCTGGGTCACGCGCTTCGCCTTGCGATCGACGGCCCCGGGAAAGACGGCGGCGGCGGCGTGCGCCCTGATCTTGTCGGGCGGAAGCAACAGGTTGTTCTGGAGCTGAAGCGTGAGCAGGAGCTTGGCAAGACCCTGCGTGTCGGTGAGGGGCGCAGCGTGCGTGGGGACGCTGCGGGGATCCCCGGCATGCTTGAGCAGCTTGCCGAGCTTGGGCAGCAGTAGCTTGTCCCCGGGCGGGACCTCACGAATCGCGCGCGTGACGGTCGCGACAGCGAGCGCCGACTCGTGGCGGGCGAGCTTCGTGCGACCCTTGGATTGCGCGACCAGGGCCGTCAACGCGACCCCCGCGTGCGTGAGGGGCGAGGCGGGCCCGGTCACCTTCAGCACGCCGCTCTTGGGCTTCTGGATGTACTCGCCGCCCCACACGAGGCCGGCGGGTGCAAGCAAGCGGTTCGCCATGTTGTCCACCGCGAGCTTCTTGGTGGGATTGAGCTGCTGCCAACCCCAGCCGGGCATGCCCGAGGCCACGCCCAGTCCTTCCTTCTTGATGCGCTTGCGCAGGACCTCCAGCTCGTGCTCGTCGATCTTGGCGAGGTGCAGCGCGACCGCATCGACGTCCTTGAGCTTGCGGGTCCACTCGGGGCCGTCGAGCGTCACGAAGACGAACCCCTCCTGGCTCAGATGCTTCGCCAGCTCGCCTCCATGGCGGAGGCCGATCCGTGGGTTCTTCTTCCAGCCCGAGAGCCAACGCAGCACGTTCGCCACCAGCTTCGCCGTGTCGCCCGTCTTCAGCGCCGCGCCGAAGTATCCATGGCCGAAGAGGACGGCGCGTCCCTTGCCCATGCGGGCGGCGCCGACGAGCGGAGCGGGCCGCCCGCCGGACTCGGCGGAGACGATGGGGAACGCACTCGAGCCGAAGACCGTCAGTGTGCCCGGTACACCCGGCAGCGCGAGTGTCTCGACGCCATCGACAATGCCCGCAGCCTCGTCCCAGGCTTCCTTCCAGGGTTCGTACGGGGCTGCTGGG
>JAHEIK010000113.1 GCA_024639415.1 Planctomycetota bacterium | reverse complement strand
GCCGCGCTGAATCAGCTGCTCGAGCATCCCGAGCTGCCGGCGACGGCGAACGCCCGGCTGAAGCGCATCCATGGCGATGGGGAGGGTGAACTCGTGATCGACCTGAATCGGCTCGGCGACCGTAGGCTATGGATGAACGTCAAGAGCCGCGCGGAGCTCTCCGTATCCGAGGGCGAGGAGGAGCACGCCGTCGTGGTCGGCCGGGAGCTCCGCATCGAGACCACGCGGTAACGCGGTGACCCGGCGCAGCGTCCATACCGGCGTGCTGGTGGACGCGAGTCGCCGTGAGTCGTGACGATACGGAGCGGGTGCAGCTGCGTCCCGCGACGGCGGCCGATCGCAGGCCGATCTACGAAGCCCTTGCCAAGTCGGACGTCACCGACTTCCTGCTCGGCGACATCTCACAGAGGCACACCCGCCTGCTGAGCTATGCGGAGTTCTGCGCCGACTACAAGCAGCACTACTTCGACGACTCGCAACCGGAGGCCGGCCGCTGCTTCGTGATCGAGGTCGCGGGCCGGGCCATCGGGCAGGTCAACTACAACGAGATCGATCGTGCGCGCGGTCGCGTGGAGCTGGATATCTGGATGTTCGCCGAGCGCTACTGCGGACGCGGCCATGGCACCGCAGCCCTGCGGTTGATGTGCGAGTTTCTCGAGGCCCGACTTGGTGTGCAGAACTTCGTCATCCGACCGACGGCCCGGAATCCGCGCGCGATTCGCGCGTACGAGAAGGCCGGCTTCGAGCGGGTCGATCTCTCGCCCGCGGATGCCGCATGCGAGTACGGCCCTCCGGACGATGTGGATGGCGTCACCATGTGCCGGTTCGGCTAGAGTGTAGCCGTGGACCTCGAACGCGACCTCGGAGAGCAACCCCTAGCCGCGTTGCTGGAGAAGCATGAGTTGTCGCCGCCCGACCTCGTCGCGGCCTCGACCGAGCAGATCACGCACAAGATGGTGAAGCGTGCCATCCGCGGACGGCGCTTGACGCCCCACGTCATGGTCAAGATCTGCAATGCGCTCAACCGCGCCGCGGGCAGTTCCTACAAGGTGACGGACCTGTTCTCGTACGCCGCCTGAGAGGCATGCGGGCGTGGGCAGGACGCGCTGCCGGCACGCCGGGGCCTTCCGGCACCTGTGGGGGTCACTCTCCCGAGCCTCTACTTCGCCTTCTTGGCACGCTTGGCGTCCTTTTTCGCCTTCCTCTCCTTCGCAGTGAGTTTCGGCTTGTTGGACTTGCCCTTGTTGACTTGACCCTTGGCCATGGCGCACTCCTTCTTCAGCTCGCGTGTGTACCAGCACCGTAGCCGGAGACGGGCCACGCGTGTCGGTCTCTCTTCGGGCGCCGTCGACTCGGGGCGGAGTGGAGGGTCGACCTGCGAGAAGCAGCCCTCGGGCCGCATCCCGTGTGCCCGCGTGGCTGGGGCGGATCGGCCTCGGGCCTATACTCTGCCCGCACGCTACCTCAGCTTGCAGGAGCCGGTCATCGTCACGCCTTCCCCGACCCACGACCAGCCTGCCCGACGCCTGTGGCTCGTGGGGGGGGGGCTGCTCCTCGTTGGGGTCGTCGCGCTGCTGTACGGCCGTAGCATGGCCTACGGCTACGCCTACTGGGACGACCACGTCCTCGTACGCGACAACCCACTGCTGCAGGAGGCCAGCGTCTCGAACACCGTCGAGATCCTGCGGCCCGTCTCGAGGCAGGGGGAGGCCCTGTACATCCCCGTGGCGTACGTGGCCTGGAGTCTGGAGCGCGCCCTCTTCGGGGACGCGCCGGAGACCTTCCACAGGGTCAACGTCGCCCTCCACGCGCTGAACGGCGTCCTGGCGTTCCTCCTCTTGCTGGCGTTGATCGGGCGCCCGGTCTACGCCTTGCTCGGCGCCATGTGCTTCGTGGTGCATCCGCTGCAGGTCGAGAGCGTCGCCTGGATCATGGGGGGGCGTGACCTGCTAGCCGCCACCTTCAGCCTGCTCTGCCTCCTCGCCTACCTGCGCTACCTGCCCATGCGCCGCAAACACTGGTTCCTCCTCGCGCTCTTCTGCTACGGGCTGGCTGTCTTCTGCAAGCCCGTCGCCGCGCCGCTCCCTGCCCTGCTCCTCCTGCTCGACTACCGACACACGGGAGCGTGGCGCCGCTGCCTGTGGTGGGCGAAGACGCCGTTCCTGGCGGTCACGCTCCTCGCCGTCGTGCTGAACACGATGACGGCCGATCCCACGGTCACGTCCACGGTCGGATGGCCGCTGCGACTGCTCTGCGTCCCGTGGCTGGTCTGGCATTGGACACGTGACGTCCTGCTTCTCGCGGCTCCGGTTCCGTTCCATCCGTGGCCCGCTTCGGAGGCGAGTACGCATCTCGCGCTGCTCGGCTGCGCCAGCCTCGGCGTACTCATCGCACTCGGTGTCGTCGCGTGGCGCCGCAGGTGGCAAGCGGTGTGGCAGGCCCTGATCGCATGCGCGCTCGGCTTCGCGCCGGCGGTCCTGGTCGTGCTCGAGGGCAAGCGCTCCTTCATGACGGGGGACCGCTACGGCTACTTCCCCCTGCTCGCGCTGTTCGCCGTCCTGCCTTGCGCCCTCATCCCGTTGCGGGGCAAGCAGCGCATCGTGGGGGGCGTGCTCCTTGCAGCCTGGATGCTCGCGTCGGGCGCCGTCGCCCACGGCGCCGTCGCGGTGTGGCGCGACGGCACGACGGTCTGGTCCCGCGTGCTCGAGGCCTACCCCGACGAACCCGAGGCGCTCGTCAATCGCGGCAGCGCCCATGCCCGCGCCGGACGCCTCGACGCGGCGTGGAGCGACTACCGGCGCGCCCTCGAGCAGCGTCCCCGAGACCGCATGCTCTTGGGCAACGTCGCACGCCTGCACTTGGAGCGGAAGCGCCCGGACGAGGCGCTCGTGTACCTCGAGCGCTACCTCGCCGTCGGGCCGGAAGACCTGCAGACCTACCTCGGAATGGGCTACGCAGCCTCCCAGGCGGGTCGCCATGCCGCTGCGCTGCGCTGGTACGGCGAGGCTGCGCGCCTCCAGCCGGACAGTCCCGAGGTGAAGGCGGGCCGGAGACTGGCCATGCTCACCGAGGGCCGCAGGCGTCTCGCAGCGAATGCGGACGACGTGGAAGCCCTGATGGTGCTCGCCCGTCTCGCCGACGAAGGCGGCGACCGTGCAGAAGCCGAGCGCATGCTGCGGCGTGCGATCGAGATCCCGTCGCCCCAGCGCGCGAGCGCCTACTTCCACCTGGGGCGGATCCTGCTCGACCAGGGCTCCGTCGAAGCGGGGCGGACCTACCTGCGCGCGGCGCTGGAGGAAGATCCCTCCCACGCACTCGCCAAGCGCCTGCTCGAGCGCTGAGCCGTGCCTACCGCTTGAACAGCCTTCCGATGCGGTACGCGTACAGGCGGCCGAGGTGGCGGACGTACTGCAGCCGTGTGCGTAGATCGAGCTTGCTCTTGCCGAACTCCCGGCGGCTGAAGTGGATGGGGATCTCCACGATGCGCTTGCAGTCGCAGCGCACGATCAGCTCCAAGCCGATCTTGTAGCCGACCGGCGCGAGTGCCTGCGCCTTCTCGAACGTCGCGCGACGCAGGGCGAAGAAGCCGGACATCGGATCCTTCGCGCTCGTGAGCGGACGTGCCAGGAGGGTGGCTACGCGGGAATTGAGCCAGCGCAGCAGCCCGCGCCCCTCGTCCGTCGATCCACCCGGAACGTAGCGGCTGCCGATGACGAAGTCGCCGGCGTCGTTCTCGAGCGCCGTGACCATCTCCGGGACGACCGCGGGGGGGTGGGACAGGTCGGCGTCCATCACCAGGAGGATGTCGCCCGTCGCTTCGGCGAAGCCCCGCAGGACGGCGGTTGCCAGGTCCCGCTCGTCGGTTCGCGTGATCAGCCGCAGGGGGTGCTGTGCCGCAAGCTCGGCGCACACCTCCGCCGTGCCGTCCTGGCTGTCGTCGTCGACGACCAGGATCTCGAACCGGCCGGCCCGGCCCGTGAGGTGCTCAGCCACCTGCGGGATCAGCCGCGGGAGGTTGTCGGCCTCCCGGTAGGTCGGCACGACGACGGAGATGCTCGCAGCCACGATCAGCAGTCCTCATCCGTTCGCAGGTGTCCGGTCCAGCGCGGCACGGTTCGTACGTTCACCTTGGCACGGTGCCGGCGCGCACAGGATCGCAGCGGATGGCCTGCAGCGCGATGATGAACACGAGGCTCGTCTCCCCGGGCCCGGCCGCGGGTAGCGCCGGCGTCACGCGTCCAGGGCGGCGAGGACCTTCGGCTTGCGGGCTTCCTGCGCGACGGCTCGGCAGGTGCGGCCGTCGTGGTCGCGTAGCGCGGGGTCGGCTCCGGCCTGCAGCAGGGAGCGGACGTTCGCGACATTGGCCTTGGTGCACGCGTGGTGCAGGGCGCTCATGCCACTCATGTCCACCAGACGCACGTCGGCACCTGCGGCAATCAGCGCCTCGACCATGGCAGCGTCGCTGTTGCGCGCAGCGCGCATCAGGGGCGTGCGTTGCTTCTCGTCGCGGGCGTTCGGATTGGCGCCATGCTCGAGGAGCATGCGGGCGGTCGCGCGGCTGCGGTACTGGACGGCGAACATCAGGGCCTTCCAGTCGCCGGCCGGTTCGTCGAGCACGCTGCCCCGTTCGAAGAGGAGTGCCAGGCACCGCTCCTTCCCGTTCACCGCGGCGAAGGTGAGTGCCATCCAGCCAGAGGACGGCTGGCGGAGCGTGGCGTCGGCGCCGCGATCGAGCAGCAGTCGAGCTACGTCGACGTGATCACCCTGCCACGCCGCGCACATCAGCGCGGTCATGCCCTTGGCGCTCTGCGTATCTACGTCCGTGCCGGCTTCGAGCCGGCGTCGAACCTCATCCACATCGCCCCGCGCCGCTGCCTTGAGGAACTCCGCTGTGCTCATGCCTTGCTCCCTGCGTGTCGGAGTTCGTGTGCTTGGCGCACGTTGAGCCGCGCTCCACCGTGCACCCGGGCGGACGGCCGATCAGCCCAGGCGCTTGCGCACCTGCTGCAGGATGCTGCCGAACGCCAGTCCTTCGTTGGCCGGGTAGACGCCCCGCTTGCCGTTGAGTTGGCGCATTCGCGAGCCGCCGGCGTGGTGCAGGGCGATCAGCTCCCACTGCTGGTTGAAGACGGGGCTGCCCGAGCTCCCGCCTTCGGTCGGGGCCCGGTAGTGCACCCTCGGCGCCTCGTGATCCAGAAGCAGATTGTCCTCGATGGAGAAGGACAGTCCGCCACCCCGCGGGTGGCCAATGACGTAGACGCGTTGATTGCGGTCCGGCTGCGGCAGTCGCTTGGCGAGCTGGTACGGATGCTCGAGTGCGGGGGCCTCCGGGAGGGCCAGGATCGTGCAGTCCAGTTCGTGCCTGGGGGAGCTGAAGACCACGGCCCCGGCCTTGAACTCGGCGGTCGGGTCGGCGCTGGCCTCGAAACGAATGCGAATCTCATCCGGCGGGAGCGCCGCGCGGCGGGCCTGCAGCTCAGCCGGATCCTCGCTGACGACGTGGGCGTTTGTGACGACGACCCACGGCGCGCTGATGCCGGGATGGACGTCAGCCGCACGCATGAGGAAGCCCGAGCCATGGCCCGTGCCGTTGAGGTCGGTGATCTTCGCCACGCCCGAGGCGCGGTCCAGGCCGCGCCGGTACCAGTCGAAGGTCTTGAAGCGATCGGCGCCGAGGACCTTCTCGAAGTCGCTGTCCGCCACCAACTGCTGGACGGCGACGTGGTCATCGCGTGGCGAGTCGAACTCGACCCGACCCCCCTCCTTGCGCAGCAGCGTGGCGCGGAGGAGATGCAGGATCTTGGCGTGGTCGTCATCCGTGCCGTCGAGCTGCCACACCTCCTCGAGTTGCCGCAGCGTGCTCGCGATCTCGAACGCGTCCGTGTCCTCTGCCGCGGTGTACTTGACGAGCCATCCGAGCGCTCCGGTGGGATCGTCTAGCGCCAGGCACGCTTCGCCGGCCGTGGCGAAGTCCCAAAGGCTCGCGCGTTCGTTCGCGGATACCTCGCGCAGAATGCGCTTGGCAGCGTCCACCGAACTCGGCACCGACTTGCTCACCGGCACACGATCCCTGCCGGCGCGGTGTACGAGTGCGACGGTGTTGATGCCGTGCCAGAGCTTGCCCGTCCGCTTCCACTCACCGGCGTAGGAACCGATCGCAGCTTGCAGGATCTGGCCCGGCGCGCGCCCCGGACGCTCTGGCGCGTCCACGTACATCTGTTTCCTGGCGCGTCCCAGGAGTCCGCGGGCCTCGGCAAGCTCCTTCTCGTCCTTGGCAGCCAGGCAGTCCTGCTCGAGCGCGATCAACACGTCGCGGCCCGCGACCAGGTAGCCCTGGTCGATCAGGGCCTGTGCGTACTGCCGGCGGATGCGCGGGCGATCCTGTCCGGTCTGGATCAGGGTGTCGGCGACGCTCGCCATCAGCTCGAAGTGGCGCTTGCGACGCAGCATTTCGAGGATCTTCTTCGCCGGCGCGAGGGGGTAGGGCTTGGCCCGTGTACGCAGGTGAGCCACCAACTGCGCACAGAGTTCCTCGACGCGAGGCCGGTCGTACGAGTCGACCGCTTGCTGCAGTTCTTCGACGAATCTCGTGGGGTTCACGGCGACATCTTCTTGGATCGCCGCCGTGAGCTGCTCGGCGATCGACTGGACGCGCTGAACGTCGTAGGCCTCCGTCGCCACTCGTAGCTGCTCCAGGAGATCGTTCAGGGGTTCGGGCAGTTGCGCCATTTCAGCTATCCAACGGACTGGCCAGGTGTTCCGGGGTGCTCGTGGCAGATCGGGCGCCACGGCTTCGCCTTGCGAACCCTGCGGTCGAGGACGACCGCCCTCGAGGTTCGCCGGCCGCCGACGTGTGCAACCGTAGCAGGGCGGCCACGCCAAGCGCAACGCGCCGCGGATCCGCCGCGCTCCGGACCTGAAGTAGCTATCCGGGGGTAGAACCGGTACTCCTACAGCCTCGCCGCCAAGGAGGGACGGCAAGGGAGGGTCGATGACCGGAGCGCGCAGCCCTGACCAGCCGCTGCTTCCCGAGCCGCGGCCGCCGGCGCGGAGGTGGCTGCGCGCGTTCTGGATTGCCATCGTTCTCGGCTACGTGCTGCTGTTTGCCGTCGGCTTCCCGCGCGTCGGTATCGAGGACCACGACCAGCAACTGGTCTTCCAGCGGATCCAGTGCTGGAACCACGAGTTCTTCGGGCTTGCGCGTCAGTGGACGCCGGTCATGTGCGGCGGCATGTCTGCTGCAGGCGATCCCCAGATTCCCGTCCTCTCGCCCGCGGCGCTGGCGGGCTACGTGCTTGGACCGTTCTGGGGGCTGCGCGTCGTCTCGATCCTGTGGTTTGCCGTCGGCTTCCTTGCGGCCTTCCTCTACGCGGGTGTGTGGCTGCGGCGCCGTGAGGCGCGGCTGCTCGCCGCGGCGCTGTTCATCGGGAACGGCTTCTTCGTCTGCCGCTTCGGCTACGGGCATCTCCCGTTCCTGCCCTTCCTGGCCTTTCCGCTCCTGCTCTGGGCCATGCACCGCGCCGGACCGTGGGCCCGTGCGGTTGACGGACGGCCGCGCCTCGCGCGATGGCTGATCGCCGCACTCGGATGCGGGTCCCTGCTGGCACTGCAGCTCGACGGCTCGGCGCAGGGCTTGGTGTACATGCTGCCGTGGATCGGCATCTACGCACTTGGCCTCGCCTGGGCCAGGCGCAGCGTGGCGCCGGTGGTCCTCTATCTGGCCGGCGTGGTGCTCGCGGCGTTCCTGGCTGCGGGCTTCCTCTGGTCGCTCGTCGACTCCCAGGGCATCAACCAGCGCCTACGCCCAGACCAGTTCACCAACCCGCTGGCCCTGCTGGCCTTTCTGCTCGTGCCCTTTCGCGGGAACATCCCGGGAATCCCGACGGCCGAGAACGGTTACGAGCTCAGTGTGTTCCTGGGCGTGATCATCGCCTGGGCCCTCGTCCGACACGGTCGCAGCCTGCTGCAGCGCCTGCCGCGTGACGTGCGCGTCCCTCTCCTGCTCACGACCGGCGCCGCGATCCTCTTCGGCATGGGCAGCCTCAAGCCGCTCGGCGTACCCGGCTTCCTCAGTCCGTACGACTGGCTGCGCGAGCTGCCAGGGTTCCGCTCGATCGTAGTGACCGGCCGCTACTGGGGCTTCCTCGCGCTGCCACTCTCGCTGCTGGGCGCGGCCGCCCTGTGGCGTCTCGCCTGCGCGCAGCGCAGCGGGCACAAGCTCGCCGCCCTGATGCTGACGGCCCTTGGACTGCAGCTGGGCTTCCAAGCCGGCACGATCGCACCCAAGCTGATGCGCTCGCGCCTCCACGAGCCGGTGGCCACGAGGGGGATGTTCGAGGGGGCCGGCGAGCCCATGCGGTACGTGCTGGCCGGCGACCACGAGTTTCAGGGGGAGTACATCACACCCGTGACGGGTGTGATCAACTGCTTCAATCTGATCGACTTCATTCGGCCCGAGATGGAGGCGGGGGACGGGCTCATCGCACGCGCCTTCGCCGGGGAGCAACCTCTTGCCTCGCACCTGCTCGACGCGCGCTTCCTCACGTGGTCGAACATACGGATCACGCTGCGTGGAGGGTGGCCCGGCGATGCACCGCTCGAGGACAACGGGGTCGTGCGCATCGTGTTGCGGCAGGCCTGGCACGTGTATTGGGGCGCGACCGTGGGAAGCGTCGAGCCACACGCGCGCGGCAACCTGACGGCCGTGGTCACCCGCAGCCAACTCGAGGCCGGTCCGGTGGACCTGGTGTTCCACGACCGGATCAGCGCGTTGGGGACACGCGTCTCGCTCGTCAGTTGGCCCGTGGCCCTCCTGGCCCTCGTGCTCCTCGCGCCGCTGGCCCGCAGGCGGCGATCCGCCTGATCGCCCGGGGCGTGCCGAGCGAAGGGTCGCTGAGTGGTCCGGGCTCCTGCCCGCCGTACGCTCAGTGCTGTCGTCCCACGGCTGCTCGTGCCACGCGCTTGGCGGCCGACCTGACGATCGCGCGGTGGGGGCCGCGAAACACCTGAGACAGGCAGCGAACAGAGCCGCCGCGCATCGCCGGAGCGAGACAGTCGATCGCCTTGACTCGGTAGCCGAGCCCGCGCCAGGTCTCCGCCGCCCGGCGATCCAGGGTCGGGAGGCGGAAGGTCGGGAGGTAGACCGTCCGTCGGCCGGCACGCTCGTCGATCACGGCGTTCGCGTAGGAGAGGACCACCTGCTCCGGATTCGTCGCAGGCTGCGCCGCAAGGAGTGGGACCTCGTACACCGTGTAGCCCAGGGCTTCGAGCTGCTTGCGGAGGTCGGCGGTCGAGCGTCGTGTGTCCTGTGACTGTCCGAAGGCGATGAAGCTGGCCACGTAATCTTCTTCGGCCGCGGTGCGGAGGGGTGACCTGGGCTGGGCCTGTCTTGCAAGATCCCGGAAGGACGCGGCGAACGTAGTCCGCTCCTTCACGCCGATCGAAGCCAGCAGGTCGGCGCCCAACACGGGGCTGGCCAGGACGATACGCTTCTTTCCGGCGGGGATCATGTGCAGATCGCAGTGGCGAGACGTGTAGGCGCTGCTGATGCGGACCGCGGCCACGGAGCGATTCCAGACTGACTCCAACTGACGGAGCAGTGCCGGGAGATCCGCGGCGTCGCGCCTGAGGAGCATGGCTTGCAGGTAGTCCTCCGTGACGAAGGCTCGCTCGGCATCGGCG
>JAHEIK010000535.1 GCA_024639415.1 Planctomycetota bacterium | reverse complement strand
CATTGCCGCCCAGCGGTGCCGCCCCGCGGTCACGGCAGGATGGATGCGAGCTCGGCGTCCGTGACGTCGTCCACGACCCGGGCGCCTGCTGCGCCCACGGGCAGGACCAGCACGTGGTTCGCACCCGCCGTGCGCTTCTTGTCCAACCCCAGCGCCCTGTGCAGCGTCACGGCATCGACGTCGCCGGGCAGTGCCGTGGGCAGGCCCAGGCGCTCGAGGTCCGCGTGCTGCTCTTCACGCTGGGCCGCCGTCATCAGGTCTCGCGCCACCGCGAGCCCCGCTGCCGCGTGCATGCCGATCGCAACGGCCTCGCCGTGGCGCATGCGCTCGTTGCCCAACGCGCGCTCCAGCGCATGGCCGACCGTGTGCCCGTAGTTCAGCAAGCGCCGCACGCCCTCGTCACGCTCGTCGGCCTCGACGAGGCGCGCCTTCACGGCGACGCTGCGGTGCAGCGCGTCGATCCACGCCGCGGCGTCCTGGGGCTCCCCCTCGCGCAGGACGGCAAGCAGCCCGGCATCGGAGAGGCGCGCACACTTGTAGACCTCCGCGAGCCCTGCGCTGCGCTCGCGCGCGTCGAGCGTGCCGAGCGTGGCCACGTCCGAGAGCACGAGGCTCGGCGGGTGGAAGGTGCCGAGCAGGTTCTTGCCGCGCGGATGGTTGACCGCCACCTTGCCCCCCACCGAGGCGTCGGCCATCGCGACGACGGTCGTGGCGACGGCGATCCAAGGCAGCCCGCGCCGGACGGTGGCCGCCGCAAAGCCGCCGACGTCCAGCGCCGCGCCACCGCCGATCACCACGACGGGTTCGTCGCGCCGCAGCCCGATCCAGCGATCCTGCAGACGAGCCAGCGTGTCGCGGTCCTTCGCCTCTTCCCCGGCGGGCAGGGTGAGGTCGAGCACATGGAGATCGGCCGGAGCCGGAGGCAGGGGCCAGAGGCTCGCGACGCGTTCGTCGATCGCCAGCCCGCAGCGCTGCGCCGCGGGGAAGCGCGTGCGCAGGGCCGCCCAGAGCGTGCCGAAGAGCCCCTCTCCGAGCAGCACGTCCGTCGCGCGGCCGGGCAACTCCACCCGCTCGGAACGCGGCTCGGCGTGCATGCCTACCCGTCCTCGGGCGGGATCTCGTCCCGGCTCTCGGGCAGGTGGGCGCCTTGGCCCTTCGCACGGATGCGCTTGCGCAGCGCCATGCGGTGCTCCTCCATGCGCTTCGTCTGCTTCGCCCCGCCGCGGATGAGCACGACGTAGAAGAGCAGCCCGAAGAGCACCATCGCCACGGCGACCCAGAGCATCGCATTGCGCATGGCAGCGCCCGCTTCCTCCTCGGGGTAGGGCTCGCCGTGCAAGACGACGAACATCGGCACGGTCGCCGGATGGCGCCTGCCGCTGCCGTCCTCCCGCTTGAACTGCGTGTCGTAGGTGAAGTTCTTCACGAACACGCCGTAGAGGCGCAGGTGTTGCTCACGGTCGCCCGTCACGCCCTCGAAGGACGTGAGCGGGTACGGCAGGAACAGCTCAAGTGCGACGTTGCGGTAGTGGTCGGAGAGCAGCGTCAGCTTCTGGAAGCGGTCGACGCCGAAGTGGTTGCGCGGAACCGTGGCCCAGCCGAAGTCGAGCACCTCGCCGACGACCCCCGAGAAGCGGAACAGCTTGCCGCGCGACGCCTCGGTCACGGGACGCTCGACGTCCTCCTCGACCGCGACTTCCTTCTTCCAGGTTTCGAAGCGCTCGCGCCCCCACGCCTTCCACGGCATGGTGCCCGCGTTGATCTGGTCGCGCAGAGACTCGTAACCCTGGGCCCGCGCCCATTGGATGACCTCGTAGAGCGCGTCTTCGTCCCACTTGCGCGACTCGCGATTGTAGCGATCGCGGACCTCGCTCCAGACCACCTCGTCCAGGTCCGGCAGGACCTCATTCACCTCTTCGGGCGGCAACACGATGCGGAAGTCCGTGACGAGCAGCACGGGAGCGGGCCTGCTCACCGTGGTGCCGCCGAAGCCGCCGGTGCGGCGCTGGATGTACACGCCGCGCACGAGGACCTGCTGCCCGGGCGCGATACGCTCCGCGCGGACCCCCGGAGGTTTCGTGTCGACGGGAGCGCCCTCGCCGACGTCGGACCTGTTGCCGTACTTGACGGCCAGGACCGGCACGGCTCCGGGCCCCTCGAGCACTACCGTCCAGAGGCGCTCGTTGCCCGTGGAGTCCGGCTGCGGCTGCCAGGCCTCGCGAGCGACCTCGGTGACCTTGCCGGCGACCTCGAACACGAGTCCGCGGGCCGCGGGCGCCTGCTGGGTCATGGAGCCGATGTCGAGGCGCTTCGTCACGTCCCCGACGCGGCCCCTGCGCCAGATGCCCAGCACGTACTCGAGCGCGGAGTTCGCCCAGCGCTCGGGGGCGGCAGCGTCGGCGTCGGCCAGGCGACGCACTTCGGCGGGATCGAGCACGGGGCCCTGCTCTCGCGGCGACGTGCCTGCGACGGGTGCCTCGACCGCGGTCTCGTCGTCAGCCTGGGGACCATCGCCGGGGCGCGTTCCGATGAAGATCACACCGCCGAGAATGAGCAGGCCGGCCACGTAGAGCGAGAGCTTGAGCCGCTCTTGGGCAGCGAAACCGCTGTGCCGGTCCTTCTTGAGGTCATCGAGCATGGATGCTCCCGGGGAACGGCCGGCGGGCGAGCGGGAGGATACCACGCGGCCCGGGGCCGCTCCGAAGGCCCGCGCCGTCAGCGACCGGAGCGTACTCGCGGCTTGGGCGGAGGCGGAAGGGCGCCCGAGCCGCTCTCGAGCGACGGGTAGGGTGCCTGAGCGGCGGGCGGCGGGGCGACCGGACGGGGCGCGGCCGGTGCCGGGATCATCGGCCGGGGCTGCGCCGGGGCCGGGGCGGACGGAGACGGCGTGGCGGGGCCCGGCGTGAAGGTGCCCGGCGCGAACGGCTCCGGAGCGGCGGGCAAGCGGTACGGGGGCGACCACGTCACCCGCGGCGTCGGCGTGGGCTGCGCACG
>JAHEIK010000534.1 GCA_024639415.1 Planctomycetota bacterium | reverse complement strand
CCACGGATTGGCCCGCCCCCGACCAGCTACTGGCCCTCCTCAGCCAGGAGCCGCGCCAACAACCCCAGCGTGGCCCGCACGCTGCGCTCGTGCTCGGGCGCGGACTTCCCGTCGTCCGGAATGCCCTGGTGCGTATAGCTGAGGGCACACCCGTCGCCATCCGGCTCGATGTCGATCGCAATCACCTCGTCGATGGGGTCCAGCCCCTCGGCGTTGTAGCCCACCGGCGCATCCCAGTGCAGCGTGTGGATCAGCCGGCGGCCCGGCACCACGAACAACACCATGCCCCGCATCGCCACCTCGTCGTGCGGCCAGCCCGGGAAGTCGTTCTTGGCGACCACGTGGAAGCGCCCGCCGGACTCCAGTTCCACCTGGGCCTTGCGCACCTCGGCGTTCTCGCCCCAGATCCAGCGCTTCAACTCCTCCTCGTCCGTGAAGGCGCGGAAGAGCCGCTCCGGCGCGACGGGAAAGCGCCGCTCGATGGTGTACGACGTCAGGGGATCGTGATTCGGGGCCATGCTGCGCTCTCCCGCCGTCGCCGACATCGACGTGCCAACACATGATTCGGCGCTGCACGGCGCGGCGAATCAAGCACGAATCCCGAGTGCCCCGTCGCACGCATGGGTACAGCCGTTTCGGTGTGCGTCACAGTCGCGACCCCCTTGAACGCGTACGCGCAGAGCGGTAACCTCCTCGGGCTCACGTGCGCGCAGACGTACACGCGCACGAATGGAACAGCGGAACACTGAGGGAGGAACGCTGGTGCCGCGGCCGATCGTCATGATCGTCGGTGGGGGCGGTCCCACCGCCCAGCGCCTCAAGGCGCACCTGACGCGGCGCGGAATGCGTGTCCGCAAGGCCTCGGACTGCGGCGTGGCCCTCGAGACCCTCAGCGAGGCGCAGGGACGCGCCGACAGCGGCAAGGGAGCGCCCATCGGGGCCGTGATTCTCGACGTCGACGGCGCAGGCGTGGGCGCGGGCGCCTTTCGTGAGCTGCTGCAGTCCGAGTTCCCCAAGACCGCCCTGCTGGAGCTGCCGCCCGACGGCGCAGGGCCCGAGGACGTCGGTCTGCTCGTCGCCGCCGTGGAGCAGGACCTCCGCGAGCACCACCCCCGGCCCGTGGATGACGACGCCGAGAGCTACGACATCCCGCTGCACGGCTACAAGTTCGAGGACCTGAACAGCCGTAATCCGCGGATGCTCGAGCTCTTCGACCTGATTCCCCGCTTCGCGCAGACCGACAGCCCCGTGCTCATCACCGGCGAGACCGGGACGGGCAAGGAACTCGTCGCGGCAGCCATCCACCGCCAGTCGCGCCGCAGCGACTGCGAGTTCTTCACGATCAACTGCGGAGCCCTGACCGAGACGCTGCTCGAGAGCGAGCTCTTCGGGCACGAGCGCGGTTCCTTCACCGGCGCCATCCAGGACAAGAAGGGCTACTTCGAGCTGGCCTCGGGCGGCACCCTCTTCCTCGACGAGCTCGGGACCATCTCCTCGGCCATGCAGGTGAAGCTGCTGCGCGTCCTCCAGCAGATGGAGATCCGCCGCGTCGGCGGGACCCAGACCATCAAGGTGGACGCCCGGATCGTGGCCGCCACGAACGCGAGCCTCGAGGACGCCGTCGCCGCAGGGACGTTCCGCGAAGACCTCTACTACCGCCTGAACGTCGTCCAACTCCAGATTCCGCCGCTGCGCGAGCGGCCCGAGGACATCCCGCTCCTGGCCGAGGTGTTCCGCGGCAAGTTCGCCGAGCGGCTCTCGCGGGCCGACGTCCTGGGGATCGAGCCCGTGGCATCCAGCCGACTCAAGAGCTACCCCTGGCCCGGCAACGTCCGCGAACTCGAGAACGTGATCGAGCGCGCCATGATCCTCAGCGGCGGGCCCCTGCTGGTCGAGTCGGACCTGCCGGAGCGCCTCAAACGGGCCGACGCGCGCCGGACGAGCGTTCCCAACTTCGACCTCGACGAGCCGCTGTTCTCCGTGGTCCAGCGCGTCCGCACCGCGGTCGAGCGCGAGTACCTCAAGCGCCTGCTCAAGCGCTACCGCGGGCAGCTCGGCCGGGCGGCCGAGCACGCGGGCGTCAACCGCCGCACCCTCTACAGCAAGATGCAGGTGCACGGTCTGAAGCGGGAAGACTTCCGCTAGCAGCCGGCGCTGCGAGCAGGCCGCGCGGTGCGGCGCGACGTCCTCTCACGCTCCTGGAGCACGCCTGCGCACATCGCGCGCCCACCATGTGGAAAGACCCTGGAGAAGCACCCCCCAGGGGTTGGGCAACTTGCTACCCATCCTGTGTCCCGGAGCTTCCCATCGGACAAGCTGTTGCCGGGCAGTGGGTTGCGTCCGTTCTCCACGCGACTTCCACGATGGGCATGGGGTCGCAACACCCCAATGGACACTCGTGCGCATTGTTGAGAGCAATCCGCGCATGCAGGGCAATGGGCCCTGGTTGCGTGAATTCGGCGTTTCTTGCAGAAACAGGACTTTTTTCCGAAGTGGAGAGCGTTTGGTCTCCGCGTTGCTATATCCCCGCCGTCGCAAACGCGACGTTCTTTGACAAACAAGCACTGACGAACGGACGAGGTCAACGATCGTAGACCGAATGGCGCCGGTGCCGGGCAGCACGCCCGGGATGTGTTGTTGCGCAGTGACCGAGGGGCTTGGATCGCGCGAGACCGCTTAGGCGGGAGCGAGCGTGAGGCGAAGCAATGAGCCCGCCCTGAGGAGCTGTGAACGGAGCGCCGGAATCGTCGAAAGGTAGAGAACCTCAAGAGAGCTGGTGGTCCGGAGACGGACCGTCCGACTTGTTCGAACTGTGAAACCCCGAGGTCCGGGCGGGCCTAAACGTCAAGCCGCCTGAGGACGAGGGGGGAGGTGCCGCGATCAAAGCGAGCGCCAGGTCGAGCAGGAGAACGCTCTGGAGGGGTGAATCTCAAGAAGGGATCGACGGCCGGAATCACTTGTGGTTCCGGCGTCAGCACGGACTCGTTGCGGGAAGAAGGC
>JAHEIK010000533.1:575-3001 GCA_024639415.1 Planctomycetota bacterium | reverse complement strand
CTGGCAGCGCGCGCCCGCGATCGGCCGGCCGTCCGGATCCGCCACGCGCCCGCGGATCGTGCGGCCCTGGTTCACGTGGAACACCAGCGTCGTGCGCGGGGCCTTCACGGCAGGATCCTCGGGCCCCTCCAGGATGCTGCTCGCGCCCATCGGCATGGCCGGCGAGTAGAGGCCCGAGCCTCTCTCCGCGTGGTGCAGGAACACCATCTGCACCTTGCCGGGTCGGGACGCCAGGATCGCCTCGCCACGGTCGTCGGTGACGGCGTAGCCGTGCGTCGTCTGCTTGCCCCCCATGCTGGCCTCGTCCCCGATCATCACCATCATGCGGGCGTTCGGGATCACGCGCTCCGTGCCCGCTTCGAGGACGCGCAGCACGAGCTCTGCGCCGCCGCGCAACTCGAAGCGGAGGTCGCGGCTGCCGGCGTCCGCCTGGGTGAACAGGGTCGGATAGCCCTCGGCCGCCACGATGACCGAGACCTTCGCCGCCGCCGGCGGCGAATCGATCCGGAAGCGGCCTCCGTCGTCCGTCTGGGTGAACTGGCGGCCGAAGAACGCCTGCTCCATGTCGCTCTGGTCCATGCACGCCACGCGCGCGCCCGCAATGCCGCGCCCGCGCTCGTCCACGACGATCCCCGCGAGCACCGGCGTCGCCTCCAGGCGGATCTCCATCGGCCCCCCGGCCGCGCCGTCGCCCGTCATGACCGCCTTGGTCATCTTCTGGCGATGCCCCGCGGCGCGCACGACGACGAGGATGGGACCGGGGTCGAGGTCCGCGATCCGGAAGGCCCCGCCCTGCCGCGTCTCCCCCTGCGCCAGCGGTACGGGATCGCGGTCCATCTGCTCCATCATCGCCGGCAGGATCCCGAGCATGTCGAGCAGCGAGCCGGCGCGGTGCACCTGCACCTGCGCCCCGCGCACGCCGCGTCCTTCCGCGTCGTAGACGGTGCCCTCGAGCCCGGCGCGCTCGCCGAGCCAGATCGTGCCCAGGTCGCGCACGGCGTCGGCGTCGACGGACACGCCGCCGAGCGTGCGCTGGTATCTGCCGCCGACGAGGTGGAGGCTGTAGCCGTCCCCCGCGGCGAGCGCGGCGAACTGGAAGCGTCCGTTCGCGTCCGTCTCCAGACGCTCCGACACCTTCTCGTCTCCGTATCCCGTGCCCGTGATCACGACGCGCGCGCCGGCCACGATCGCGCCGGTGCTGAAGTCCATCACGCGCGCCGTCAGCCCGCCGACGCCGACGCGCTGTTCCTTGGCGCGCCCGAAGAGCACCGGCCCGGTCGACGAGGGATCGTCAGCGGAAGTCCCTCCACCGTCGCCGGCACCGGACTCCAGCAGCGACTCGCGACCGCCGTCCCCGGCCCCGCCGTTGCCGTCGTCCCCG
The DNA here is from genome assembly GCA_024639415.1 of Planctomycetota bacterium. Taxonomy (GTDB): domain Bacteria; phylum Planctomycetota; class PLA2; order PLA2; family JAEUHO01; genus JAHEIK01. The sequence goes on along the minus strand of JAHEIK010000533.1, from coordinate 1,620 downwards.
GACCGGAAGAGGTCCGCACCGCCGAGCAGCCAGAAGATCGCAGCGGCCGCGACGAGGACGATGACGATCAGGATGCCCCTGTGCCCCATGGCGCGCTCCCCTCGTAGTTCCGCCGAGGGTACTGCCGGGATCAGCGGACGGCGATCAGCGCGTGCGCCGACGCAGGACGAAACGCAGATCCGTGTCGCCCCTGCGCAACGCGTCGGTGCGTACCGTGCGGAAGCCCTTGCGCCAGGCCGTGACGACGTACACGCCGCGTTCGAAGCCGGTCAGCCGGAACCGCCCCGCGGCATTCACGCTCGCACCGCGCGAGACCTTCTTCTCGGTGCCGTCGGGCGTCCCCTTCACGGAGATGCGCGTGTAGCGCAGCGGCTTGCCCGCCTGGTCCACGACCGTGCCGGCGAAGACGTCACCCGGGTCGAGTTGGACCGTCGCGTTCGTTTCGCCGCCGCGCGTGACGGTCACCGACTGCGCCTCGGCCTTGAGGTAGCCCGACTTGCTCGGTGTCAGCAGCCAGCCGCCGGGCAGCAGGCCCTCCATCACGAACTCGCCGCGTGCGTTGGTGGTTGCGAGGCGGCCCGTGCGTCCGTCGCGCGGCTCGGGCACGACGCGCACCCGGGCGTTGCCCACGCTCGAGCGCGTCACGAGGTCCTCCACGAGCCCGCGCAGCGTGGCGGTCTCCGCGAGCTTCATCCGGATGGGCAGGGTGGGCGGCTTCTTGTAGGGCGCCGGGAAGGGATCCGCCTCGAGCAGCCCGAGCTTGGCCCGGACCGCGACGTTGCGCTCGGGCGGGATGTCCGCGATGAACCAGCCGCCCTCGGAGTCGGTGAACGTCTCGAGCAGGCGGCCGGCATCGCGCGCGCTGCGCACCTCGCGCCCGCCCCCGACGATCCAGACGCGCGCACCCGGCGCCGCCTTGCCGGCCGCCGTGAGTACGACGCCCTCCAATCGGCGCGAGGCGACGAGCGTGATGTCGAGCTGCTGGGGGTCCGGCTCCGCGCCTCCCGGAATGGCGACCCACATGACCTGGTCGCGCACGGGGAAG
>JAHEIK010000533.1:0-565 GCA_024639415.1 Planctomycetota bacterium | reverse complement strand
TGGATCGCGTAGCGCCCGGGGTTGAGTTGTGCGAAGGCGTAGCGACCGCTCGCATCGGTCGTCGCGGTAGCCACGGGCCCGCGCCGCGGCCTGCAGCGCAGCGCCAGACCGGGCAGCGGTCGCTGCGCCTCGTCCTGCACCAGGCCGCTCAGCGCGGCGCCTCCGCGCAGCGCGACGTTGCGCGTGACCGGGCCCTTGCGCTGGAGGTTGCGCAACGACTTGAGCACGCCGCGGCGCTGGCCCTCGGTCGGCCACGTCGCGAAGCCCTCCGCCGTGACGGCGAAGCTGTGCGGACGCCCCTTCGGCACCACGACCTCGAACGTGCCCTCGGGACCGGACTCGAAGACGGTCTCGAAGACACCGTGGCTCCGCCACGGCCGGGTCTGCAGCGTGATCGACGCACCCTCGACGCCGGGTCCCTCGTTGCCCGCGCGCACGACGCCCTGCAGTGTGACGCCGTCCGGCACGCGCAGCTTCACCGCGCGCAGGGCGGCGGCCACGGCAGTGGCCGTGTGACGGACGAGCGGGCCCTCGGGCACCTGGGCCACGAGGTCGTAGCGGCCCG
>JAHEIK010000532.1 GCA_024639415.1 Planctomycetota bacterium | reverse complement strand
GACAAGGTCACGGACAGTGACGTGCCTGTGCTCATCCAGGGCGAGAGCGGAACGGGCAAGGAACTCGTGGCGCGCGCGATCCACTTCAACGGTCCGCGCAAGAGCGAGGCGTTCATCAGCGAGAACTGCGCGGCCATCCCCGAGACACTGCTCGAGAGTGAGCTCTTCGGCTACCAGAAGGGTGCATTCACGGGCGCCACGGCCGACCGCAAGGGCCTCTTCGAGGCAGCCAACGGAGGCACGCTCTTCCTGGACGAGATCGGCGACATGCCGATGGACATGCAGAAGAAGCTCCTGCGCGTGCTGCAGGAGAGTGAGGTCCGGCGCGTCGGAGGCAACCGCAAGATACCGATCGACGTTCGGATCGTCGCCGCAAGCAACCAGGACCTGCGCAAGCTCTGCGAGGAGGGGCGCTTCCGCGAGGACCTCTTCTACCGGCTGAACGTGATCACGGTCAGCCTGCCGCCCCTGCGCGACCGGCGCGAGGACGTGCCGCTCCTCGTCGAGCACTTCATCGCCGAGCTGTGCGGCGACGGCGAGAAGAAGACGATCAGCGAAGACGCCATGAAGACGCTCGGGCGCCACCACTGGCCGGGCAACGTCCGCGAGCTGCGCAACGAGATCCAGCGTGCCGCGGCGCTCTCCGATCGTGTGATCGTGCCACTCGTCTTGAGCGAAGGCGTGCGCGGGCGGGAGGACGACCAGCCCGCCGCCGTGGCCGACCTCGGCGAGAAGACGCTCAAGGAGATGGTGAAGGAGGTCACCGAGGGCCTCGAGCGCAAGGTGATCCAGGAGGCGCTCAACCGCAGTCGGGGCCGCAAGGCGCAGGCGGCCAGGTTGCTCGGCGTGAGCCGGCCGACCCTGGACAGCAAGATCGACAACTACGGCCTGGTGGTCAACCGCCGCTGATCGTTCTCGTGGGCGGCAATGTATGCCGCCCCTACATGGCGCCGCCGGCGGCCCCGAGTCGGTAGGGGCGGCATACATTGCCGCCCTCGGCACAGGTGGCGCTTGGATCCGTCAACCCCGCTTTGCAGCGTGCGCTGCTGCACACGTGGCGCATTTGGCGGAATACCCAAGTCCTTGCTGTGCAGCCGGTTGCGGCGGTGCTTGCCGAGCGCCGCGCGGCACGCCATGTGACATGGGAAGACTGCCCCGAGGAGGAGGTCTCGCACCATGTCCGAACTCGTGATCACGTGCCCCGGCCAGCCTGAGCAGGTCCTGACCGTCACCGACAAGCCGCTCTCGATCGGTCGCGGCGAGGACTGCACGGCCTTCATCCCCGAGCCGAAGGCCTCGCGCAAGCACCTCACGATCCGCCGCAATCGGGGGGGGCAGGTCGTCGCCGAGGACCACGACTCCTCGAACGGGACCTGGTTCGCGGCCAAGGAGGGCGAGCAACGCTTCCTGCGCCGACTCATGGAGGAGGGCGACGAGCTGCGGATCGGCGACACGCGCATCCAGCTGCGGGCGGCCGCGGCAGCCACGTCCGCCGGCGGGGCTGCACCGGTCGTCTCCGGCACGCTCCAGCTGCAGCCGGCTACCGGCGACCTGCCGAGCGCTTCCGAGCCGGAGCCGGACGCCGCACCCGTCTTGGAGTCGGCGCCGGCGCCCCGCATGCCGGGGGCGGATGACAGTCGTCAGGGTGAGGCCCGACAGGACGAGCGTCAGGATCAAGCCGCCCAGCGGCAGGCCCTCATGCGCGGCCTCCTCATCTGCGCGGCCGCGATCGCCGTCTTCGCAGGCGTCGAGCTCTACCTGGGCAAGCAGGCGTCGCAGAAGACGACCCACAAGGAGGCGCACCTCGAGGCCCTACGCATCCTCGAGGACGTAGGCAAGGGCTCGGAGCACTTCGAGAAGCGCCGTGACGAGTTCGAGGCCAAGCATCCGATGGAGCTCGCCACGCTCTCTAGACTTGACAGCTACCTGGAGCGTATGCGGGAACGCGAGGCGTTCGTGCGGGAGAAGCGCGACGCGCTCAACCATCTCCAGGGGCAGCTGCATCTGGCCGAGCGCAGCGACGTGCGCATGCGGCTCCTGCAGCTCATGCGTGAGCTGCCCGACGAGCCGGACTACGCCCGCGACGTGACGCGCATGCTGCGCAATCTCGATCGCCGCAAGGCCGAGGAGGACCTCGATGACCTGCGCGCGCTCGAGCGCACCGTGCAGGGGCTGCGGGGCAAGAAGGCCTATGCCCAGGCCGCACGTCTCGTGCGTGCGTTCGACGAGACCCACGACAGCATGGGGGCCGAGGCGACGGACCGCTGGAAGGCCCTGCGTGACGGTGTCCGGAGCGAGATGCGCGCGGCCGCCGCCGATCTTTGGAAGACGATCGCCGCCGAGAAGGACCCCGTGAAGCAGCGCAACCTGCTCGCCGGGGCCTGGCCGGCCCTCGCGGGCACGGCCGACGGCGATCGCATTGGCGAGAAGCTCCGCTCGGCGGCTGCGCTGGCCGCGCCGCGGGCCGGAACGCCCAGCCGGCCGGGCCGTCCCACGCAGCCCGGCGTCGGCCCGACCCCCGCGGCGCCCAGCGTGCCCTCGGTGATGGACAAGTTGCTCGCGCGCGCGAAGCAAGCCGAAGAACTCCTGAGCAAGCGTGACTGGGCCGGCGGGCGCGGAGCCCTGGCGAAGCTGGCCGAGGAGACCGAAGGCGGCCGCCTGCAACTCGAGTGGAAGCAGCGCCTGGGCGAGATCGACCTCGTACTCGGACTCGTGCGCACGCTCGCCGAGGCAGCGGATCAGGAGCGCAAGCCGCGCCGCAAGCTCTCGAGCGGGACGTGGAAGGTCATCGACGCCAATCCCGGCGAAGTGACGCTCGAGTCGCGCAAGGGCTCGTTCGTGCACAAGTGGAGCGACATGCCGGAGAAGGACGTGCTCGTCCTGCTCACGCCCGCGCGCATCACAAACGAACAGCGGCACGGCGTTGCGATCCTGGCCGCGAACCTGGGCGAACGGCAGGCCTTCGTCGACGCGATCCTGCCCGTCTTCGAGAAGGGCGGCG
>JAHEIK010000531.1 GCA_024639415.1 Planctomycetota bacterium | reverse complement strand
ATGGCCAGTGGCCACTCGATCAACATCCCGGGCGGCATCTTCGACTCGGTCCGCGCGCTCACCGCGACGATCGCTGCCGAGCTGGGCGAGACGGTCCAGGGGTCGGACCACTACCGCGCGCTCTTCACACTGGGGATCCTGCTCTTCATCGTCACCTTCGTCATCAACCTGACCGCCGACCTCGTCGTGCGCGGCATTCGGAAGAAGTAGCGCGATGTTCGACGCCACCGAACTCAACGCCAGCAACCGCCGCAAGCAGGGCCTCGTCAAGACGCTCTTCCTGATGATGACGGTGCTGCTGATCATCCCGGTTCTCGTGATCCTCACCGTCCTGATCGTCAAGGGCGGGCCGGTCCTCTCCTTCGAGTTCCTGTTCAGCGATCCCAAGGACGAAATGACCGCCGGCGGCATCTTCCCCGCGCTGATCGGCACGGTCTGGCTGGTCGCCGTCGCATTGCTCGCCTCCGTGCCGCTCGGTGTGGCAGCCGCCATCTACCTGAGCGAGTACGCTCCGGACAACTGGTTCACGCGCGCGATCAATCTCGCCATCATCAATCTGGCCGGCGTGCCGTCGATCGTGCACGCGCTCTTTGGCGTGGGTGCCTTCGTCCTGTTCTTCGAGTTCGGAACGAGCATTCTGGCGGCCAGCTTGACCCTGGCGGTGATGACGCTGCCCGTGGTCATCGTGGCGACGCGCGAGTCGCTGCAGGCCGTGCCGCAGGCCTTCCGCGAAGCCTGCTGGAACATGGGGGCGACCCGCTGGCAGACCATCCGGCGCGTGGTGCTGCCCAACTCGGTCAGCGGCATCCTGACGGGCGTCATCCTCGAGGTGTCGCGTACGGCCGGTGAGACCGCGCCGATCATGTTCACCGGTGCGGCGATCTTCCTTCCGTTCCTCCCCGAGGGCGTGGGGGACCAGACGATGGCCATGTCGCTGCACCTGTACGCCATGGCGACGCAGGTGCCCCTGCCCGATCACGCGGCGAACCTGCCCTACGGTGTAGCCCTTGTCCTGATCGGCATGGTGCTCGCCATGAACGCGATCTCGATCGGGTTCCGCATGTGGCTGAGAGGCAAGAAGAAGTGGTAGACGCACGTAGCCCCGCCACTGTCGGATCCGACGTGAAGGTCGCGGCGCGCGATCTGACGATCCGCTACGGCAGTCACGTCGCGCTGAAGGACGTCACGCTGGACATCCGGGAGAACGAGATCTTCGGGATCATCGGTCCAGCCAACAGCGGCAAGACGTCCTTCCTCCGTGCGCTCAACCGCATGGACGCCTTCACCACAGGCATGTCGGTCGAGGGCGACATCGAGTTCGCCGGACACAACATCCGCACGATCAAGAACCTGTACGCCCTGCGCAAGCGTATCGGCGTGGTGTTCCCGCTGCCGGTCGGGTTGCCGCTGAGCATCTACGACAACGTGGCGCTGTCACCGCGCCTGAGCGGAACCAAGAAGCGTGAGGATCTCGACGTCATCGTCGAGCGCTGCCTGCGGCGCGCTGCGCTGTGGGACGAGGTCAAGGACCGCCTGAAGTCCCTCGGCAGCCTGCTGTCGGGCGGCCAGCAGCAGCGCCTCACGATCGCCCGCGCCCTGTCGCAGGACCCCGACCTTCTGCTGCTCGACGAGTTCTCCATCGCGGTCGATCCCGTTACGACCATGCGCATCGAGGACGTGCTGAAGGAACTGAAGCAGGAGGTCACGATCGTGCTCGTGACCAACCTCGTCCAGCAGGCTCGCCGCCTGGCAGACCGCACGGCGTTCTTCCTGATGAGCGAGTGCGTCGAGATCGCAGAGACAGAGGCCTTCTTCGACGGCCGCGTCAAGGATCAGCGGTCGATCGACTACGTGGAGGGGCGCTTTGGATAGTGTCGCTACCCAGCAGGCCGACCTGGCCATCCGCACGCGCGACGTGAACCTCTGGTACGGGACGTTCCAGGCCCTCTTCGATGTCGACCTCGACATCAAGCAGGGCATCATCACGTCCCTCATCGGTCCGTCGGGCTGTGGCAAGTCCACGTTCCTGCGCGCCATCAACCGGATCAACGAGCGGCTCGGCTACGTGCGCACCACGGGCACGATCGACGTGTGCGGCCACAACATCCTCGACGAGCGCGTCGAGCTGGTGCAGGTGCGCAAGCAGATCGGAATGGTGTTCCAGCGTCCGAACCCCTTGCCGCTCTCGATTCGCGACAATGTCCTGTTCGGACACCGCTTGCACACGCCGAAGGGCGAGCGCGTCTCCAGCGAGGATCACGACGGCATCGTCGAAGACGCGCTCAAGCAGGTGCTGCTGTGGGACGCGGTCAAGGACATCCTCAAGCGCCCGGCCATCAGCCTCTCGCTCGAGCAGCAGCAGAAGCTCTGCATCGCCCGCCTGCTCCCCGTGAAGCCGGCGCTCCTCCTGATGGACGAGCCCTGCTCGGCACTGGATCCCGCGGCCACCTCGGCCGTCAAGGAGCTGATCTGGGAGCTCAAGGGCAAGTACACGATCGTCATCGTCACGCACAACATGGCCCAGGCCCGCCGCGCCAGCGACGAGTGCATCTTCATGCTCATGGGCAAGGTGGTCGAGCACGGCCGGACGGACGAGACCTTCGTGACGCCCAAGCACAAGGAGACGGCGGACTACATCGAGGGGCGCTACGGCTAGCGCCTCGAGGCCCTTGGCAGGCCTCGACGAACTCGGCACTCGACCACCTGTATCCGTGGGCGGACAGCCCTGCTATCACTGCGTCTCCCAATCGCGGACGGGAGACAGCATGCAGGCCCTGCCCCCCCTGGCGCGGGAGAAGCAGCTGCCGACCTGGGTTCGAGTCCTCTTCCTGCTCTTGCTGCTGTGTCTCTTCCTCCTCGCCATCAAGCTGATGGGCGGCGCCTTCAAGACCCTGGGCAAGGATCAGGCGAAGTCCCTCTTCTCCGGCATCGCGAATCCGTTTGCCGGCCTTGCGGTCGGCATTCTCGCAACCGTGCTCGTGCAGTCGTCGTCCGTCACGACGGCCACGAC
>JAHEIK010000530.1 GCA_024639415.1 Planctomycetota bacterium | reverse complement strand
GGTCGATCCTTGCGTTCACGTTGCCGATCTCGGTCGTGGTCGACCGCTGGAGCCGAACCAGGGCCATCGGCTGGATGGCGGTCGTGTGGAGCGTGGCCACGGCGGTGTGTGCGGTCACCCGTGGCTTCGGTCAGCTCTTCGTCGCGCGGGCCACTGTCGGGATCGGCCAGGCAGGCTTCGCGCCGGGCGGCACGGCGATGATCTCCGCGCTGTTCCCCGAGCAGGCGCGCGCCCGCATGATCGGGATCTGGAACGCGTCCATCCCGCTGGGCAGCGCCCTGGGCATCGCGATCGGCGCTGTGGTCGCCGAGCAGCTGGGCTGGCGGACCGCGTTCGCGATCGTGGCGCTGCCGGGGCTGGTCGTGGGCCTGCTCTTCTTCCGCGTCACCGACTACCGCACCGTCGAGCTCGTGCACGGCGGCGGGCCGGACGAACGGCCGAGCGGGAAGATGCGCGGCCGCGAGCTGGTGGCGCACTTCGCCCGCAACCGCACGCTGGTCCTCAACAACCTGGGATTCGCGGCCAACACCTTCGTGACGACCGCGCTGCTCTCCTGGCTGCCCAGCTACTTCCACCGGGTGGAGGGGACGCCCATCTCCCAGGCGGGTCTCAAGGGGGCGTCGGTGATGCTGCTCGCGATCGTGGGGGCCCCGCTCGGGGGCTTCCTGGCCGATCGCTGGCAGAGGCGGCGCCCGAACGCGCGGCTGCTGGTGCCCTCGCTCTCCTCCGCGGCGACGGCCGGCGTCCTGCTGCTGGCCTTCTACGTCGCGCCCGCGGACGCCCGCTACGCGGTCCTGCTCGTCGCCGGGCTGACCGCCGCAGCCTTCGCGCCCGCGGCCAGCGCCGTGACCCAGGACGTGGTGCACCCGGGGCTGCGGGCCACCTCCGCGAGCCTGTGCGTCGTGGTGCAGCACGCCCTCGGGAGCGCGCTCGGGCCTGCCTTCGTCGGCCTGCTCTCCGACCGCTACGGCCTGGAGGCCGGGATGGCCTCGCTCCCGGGGTTCACGCTCCTCGCCGGGGTCCTCTTCTTCGTGGGCTCGTTCTTCTACGAGGCCGACGTGGCGAAGGTCGAGGCCGTGACGCTGACGCTGAACGGATCCCCGGGCTGAGGCATCTGGCCCCACCGGCCGGGCTCGGAGGCGCGCCAGGGGTGCGCGCAGCGTCCGACGGCTGGCCCGATCCCTGCATGCCCTTCTGGCGCGTCCCCGTGCCGTCGGGGCCGCAACCTCGAGAGGAAGCCCCATGTCCGAAGCCGCCCCGCAGGTGCTGTCGCCCCAGGAGGAGCGCATCGAGCGCGGTCATACCCTCGGGCTCGCGAGCGAGGACGCGCAGCGCACCCGCCCCCGCATCCAGCGCATGCTCGAGGGCTTTCGCGACCAGCCGATCCGGCTGAGCCTCGACCGCGCACGGCTGGTCACCGAGTCGTTCGCGCAGACCGAGGGCCAGCCCACCGTGCTGCGCTGGGGCAAGGCCCTGGCGCACGTGCTGGGGCACCTGCCCATCCACATCGGGGAGCAGGACCTGCTCGCGGGCAGCGCCGGGCCGCCGGGTCGCTACGCGATCCTCTACCCGGAGCTCGAGGAGCAGTTCTTCTCCGAGGACGTCCGTCCGAGCGAGCCGGGCGACCGCGTGACCATCACCGCAGAAGACGTGCGCAGCATCAACGAGGAGCTCCGGCCCTACTGGCAGGGCAAGCAGTACCACGCGGCGTTCATGGGCGCGCTGCCCGAGGACACGCGGAGCCTGGTCGAGCGCTACTTCGTGCTCACGCCGACGGCCACCGCGCGCTCGTGCCTGGCCTGGAACCACGACTACGAGAAGGTGCTCGTGCGCGGCATCCGCGGCATCCGGGCCGACGTCGAGAGCCGGCTCGCAGCGCTCGACCCGATGGATCCGCGCGACACGATCGACAAGGCGCCCTTCCTGCAGGCCGCGCTCCTCGTCTGCGACGGCATCGTCGCCCACGCGCGGCGCTACGCCGAGCTGGCCCGCCAGCTCGCCGGGGCAGAGACGCGCCCCGAGCGGCGCCAGGAGCTGCTCGAGATCGCCGAGACCTGCGAGCGCGTCCCCGAGCACCCGGCCCGGAGCTTCCGCGAGGCCGTGCAGAGCCAGTGGCTGATCCAGACCGTCTCGCGGCTGGAGCAGCGCATCGGCGGCACCGTGGGCAACGGCCGCATCGACCAGTACCTCGAGCCCTACTTCGCCAAGGACAAGGCCGAAGGGCGCCTCAGCGACGAGGATGCGCTGGAGCTGCTCGAGTGCCTGTGGCTCGGCATGGCGCGCAACGTGGAGATCTACACAGCACCCGGCAACCTGTCATATACGGAGGGCTACGCCCACTGGGAGGCCACGACCATCGGGGGCCAGACCCCGGACGGCGGCGACGCCACGGGCGAGCTCTCCCACCTGATCCTGCGCTCCAAGCGCGAGTTTCCGCTCAACTACCCCGATCTGGCGGCGCGTATCCACGCCCGGACGCCCGAGCCGTTCCTGCGCGACGTGTGCGAGACCATCAAAGAAGGCACAGGCTTCCCCAAGCTCTTCTTCGACGAGGAAATCATCCCGCTCTTCCTGGCCAAGGGCGCGCGGGTGGAGGAGGCGAACGACTACTGCATCGCGGGCTGCACCGAGGCCAAGCTGCTGAATCGGGATGCGGTGACGACGGGCTGCGCGTGGCTCAACCTGGGCGCCATGCTCGAGATGGCCCTCCACGACGGCCGCGTGCCGCGCCTCGGGGAGGGCCGGCTTGGTGTCGCAACGGGCGATCCGCTCGAGTTCACATCCTTTGACGACGTCTGGATTGCGTTCTGCCGCCAGGCGGAGAACGTCATGCGGCACACCTTCGTGCAGCAGTACGTGGCGGACTCGCTCAAGTCGCGCTTCATCGCCGCTCCCATGTCCTCCATGCTCCACGACCGCTGCCTCGACGCGTGCAAGGACATGCACGATGGCCCCATCGACGGCGCCCTCTACCTCGGCTTCATCGACACCCTCGGCTTTGGCACCGTCATCGACGCGCTCTCC